>NZ_JAQMUH010000055.1:0-14087 GCF_028331025.1 Anabaenopsis arnoldii
GAGATGAGAATGCTGCTAAGAACATAGAAATGGTCGGCATGGGGCATCGGCACGACCTAAAATGGACAGGGAGTGACTGTAAGACTGTTTCGGCAGCGAGTTACTGTGAACTGTCAAGAATCACCGACCTTCAAGGTCGGTAAATATGTCAACATGTCTTATCTGCTAGCCAATCTCACCCACAAACTCCTGCGGCGGATCACTACGGTGATTCTCTGCACCGTCATGACTGGTATAATCTTTACCGGCAATACCTGGGCTGATACTTCCACCTTAGGAGTTAAAAATGGTCAACTTAGTCCTTGTCCCCCCAGCAATAACTGTGTTGTCAGCCAAAATCCCGATGCTAAACACACTATTGACCCCATCACCTATCATGTAGACCGAGACACAGCCAGAAAAACCTTACTTAAAGTCCTCAATGTTGTTCCCAGGACAGAAGTGATAGAACAGACAGATAATTACATTCATGCTCTTTCCAAAAGCCGGATTTTTAAATTTGTCGATGATGTAGAATTTTATTTACCCAGTGATGAACCAGTGATTCATACCCGTTCTGCATCTCGTGTGGGAGAATCGGATTTAGGTGTCAACCGCAGACGTATAGAGCAAATTCGTTTAGCTTTGCAAGATTTAAACATTTAATCTCAGGGAATCCCACAGCTTAAAGCCGTGGGACTATCTCAATCAGCCCGAGTCAGAATTTCTACCCCCGTTTCTGTGACCACCAGAGTATGTTCACATTGGGCGGAAAGTTGGCGATCGCGAGTCACAGCAGTCCAACCATCACTAAGCACCTCAACCTCCCAAGTACCGACATTAATCATCGGCTCAATAGTAAACACCATACCTGGTCGCAGACGTTTACCCTTCCCCCTAGTCCCATAGTGGGGAATATCTGGCGCTGTGTGGAAAATATTACTAATCCCGTGTCCCACAAAGTCCCGCACCACAGAAAACCCTTGTGATTCAGCATACTCTTGAATAGCAGCGCCAATATCCCCAATTTTTGCCCCCGGTTTAACCTCAGCAATACCCAGACGGCGACATTCTTCCGTCACCTCCACTAAATGCTGCGCCTTGGGGGAAGGAGTACCCACAAAGAAAGTTTTAGACGTATCACCATGGTAACCATCAACAATCAGTGTGACATCAATATTAATAATGTCCCCGTTTTTCAGGACTTGCTTGGCGTTAGGAATACCATGACAGACCACCTCATTTACACTAGTACAAATTGACTTAGGATAACCTTTATAACCCAGAGGTGCGCTCTTGGCTCCGTGGGCTTGTGTCCAGCGTTCCGCTTCATCATTCAATTGCAGAGTACTTACCCCCGGCTTAACCATGGGTTCCAGGTGCTGTAATAATTGGGCCGCCAAGCGTCCAGCTTGACGCATTTTTTCAATTTCCCGTGTAGATAAAATCACAATTGGTTGAGTTTTCATAAATTTTCGTCGGCTGAATCTTTCATAAAGATAGTTAAACCCGTCTGTGCAGCTCTTTGGATAGCATCAGCCACCTGAAGGACATATAAACTTTCTTCTGGGGTGACGTACAAAGGAGTGCCATAAAAAAGATGATCTAACACCATATTTGTATCTTTAGCAAATAAACCCCGACGAGTGCCAACTTCTATAGGTGTTTGTCCCCCAGACTTAATCAACACTCCCCCATCGCCATCAAAAATTAAACCACCCTTTTCGCCGTGAACTTCTAGTTTCCGTTCTGCTTCCCAAAGGGTTTCACCTTTACCATAAACAACTTGTGCTAACAGTCCATTTTCAAAGCACAGTTGACTAATACAGAAACAAGTTTGATAGTAGTCCGCTTCTGTTTGCCAATATCGCTGATGACAGTTGACTGCCAAGACCTTACCAAATAAATTGGTGAGACGATGTAACCGAGATAAAGCGCCAATTAAAGGAAAACCAAACAATTCATGGTTATAAGTCCATCTGCGGGGTGCCGGATGCTGTGGGTTAATGGTGCTGTAGCGCACATAAAAAATATCGCCAACTTCACCTAAGTTCTCCCGTACAGCTTGATGTAAGCCACCTAAAAGTTCTATGTGTTCAACGTGTAAGAGTTTATTTTGGGATTTGGCTAGGGTGATTAACTCCTCAGCTTCCGTCACATCTACAGACAAAGGATATTCGACAATTACGTGTTTACCTTGTAAAAGTGCCGCACGAGCGATCGCACCATGATCGCGGTTAATTGTCGCAATCACCACCAAATCAATATCTTCACGTTCTACTAGTTTTCCCCAATCACTTAACACTTCTGTCTGATATTTTTGGGCAAAGGCGGCTGTATTTTCTGGCTGATGACCTGCGATCGCTACTAGATTGCTTCGCTGATCACCAATCAATGCTTCAGCCCGTAATTTTGCTGCATATCCCGTACCAACTAAGCCTACACGCACTTTTGCTGTTTCCAAAGCTGCCTTATGAATTATACATGATCCTTACAGTTGTGTTTTTGCTCCTGGGCTGAAGGTACGATATTTGCACCCCGGAACAGGAAACACATAAAATAAACTTATATTTATTTAATAACTAAACTTCATTACTAATCGGGGTTGATTTTGAGTTCAAACCGGCAATTTTTCCCGTAGTATCAGAATTGAAGCAGTGGAGAACCGGCGGCTCATCCCATAAAGATAGCCTTATGCTTCAATTCAGGATCACTTATACTGCCGTTCAAATTAAGAGAGGATAACTCAATGGCTACTTACAAAGTCACATTAATTAATGAAGCCGAACGCTTAAACACCACAATTGACTGTGACGACGATACCTATATTCTCGATGCAGCCGAAGAAGCCGGTATTGACTTGCCCTACTCCTGCCGTGCTGGTGCTTGCTCCACCTGTGGTGGTAAAATCGTCAGCGGTACTGTTGACCAGTCTGACCAATCATTCCTAGACGACGACACCATCGACCAGGGATATGTCTTGACCTGTGTTGCTTGCCCAACTTCAGACTGCACAATTGAAACTCACAAAGAAGAAGAATTACAATCTGCTATGTCTTGATCTGTGTTGCTGACACAGCCTCAGACTGCACAATTGAAACTCACAAAGAAGAAGAATTACAATCTGCTTAGTACGCGCTATCAACAAGAGAGGATAACTAAATGGCTACTTACAAAGTCACATTAATTAATGAAGCTGAAGGCTTAAACGAAACAATTAACTGCGACGAAGATACCTTTATTCTCGACGCGGCCGAAGAAGCTGGTTTTGACTTGCCCTTTTCTTGCCGTGCTGGTGCTTGCTCAACCTGTGCTGGTAAAATTGTCAGCGGTACTGTTGACCAATCTGATCAGTCATTCCTAGACGATGAGCAGATTGAAGCCGGATATGTGCTCACCTGCGTTGCTAAACCAAGTTCTGACTGTACCGTCGAAACCCACAAAGAAGAAGAGTTGTACTAAGGGTTCACCGTGTGACATACTCCTGCAACAGCAGGAGTATGCAGGAGTAAAGCTAAAATTGGATGTTAGTATTAAGAGTTTGAATTTGAGTACCGGGGTAATAAAATTGTAAAATTTGCGAATTTGACCAACCTAATTTAGCTAAATTTTGCGCCCCGGTCTGACTTAAACCAACCCCATGGCCCAGTCCACCACCAATAAAAGCATATCCCCATAAATCTGCTGTACCTTTATTGAGGGGTTCTATATAAAACAGGGTACTTCTGGGAGCAGCAAAAGCGCTACGAATCTCGTCTTTCTCCAGGGTAAAAGTGCCGATATCTGTCTTCACCCTCAGTTCCAGAATCCTCCCACTGCGACTACGCTTGACTATAGACATAGCCTCAACGGTGTTAAATTTGGCATAGGGACTATTTTTGATTTCCAGGAATCTTTGTAACAGTCGGTTAATATCATCAATGGGAGTCTCTTTGTGCCAACGAAAGGTATTCCAGGTACTTTCGTTAAATCCTTCCCGGCGATTAATAAACTCACGAAAGTTGGTTTCATCAGCTAAACTCTTTAAAGATAAATCCCACAAGTTGGTCGCAGCATCTACTACCGGGCGCAAATAAGGACGATCTTCACCATTCCAAACATCACTAAAGTAGCCAGTAACGCCCCCGGTAGTGGAAGAATACAGGGCATCCACTAGCTGATTATTATACGTTAAAACCATCCCCCTGGTAGCGGCGATCGCTTGATCGGTACTGGGTGCGGTTCCACTCCAACCATAATAAACTTGACAGTGAGTATCCGCACACAATTGATAGTTATCAGTGACAAACCTCCGCAAATTCCTTAAAGCATAAGTGCGGGCGAGAATTGCTTGGGCTTCTACCGCTGCAGTGGGCGCATTTATACCAATTTCGTGAGGTACAACCCCACGCAAATAGCTTTCTAAAGCTACTTCATTCACTAAAGTATATGTACCATAGGCGTTGGGCTGTAAAGTCAGTCTTCCTGGATATAAACGATTATTTTCCAGTTTCTCCCCTCTTCTGACTCGAATTAATTGTTTATTTGTGCTAATTTCTAAATGATTTGGGCTGTAACGCTTGCCGTTGACTTCCCAAGTAACTCTGGGTACTTCTGGTAAAATCTTAGTGTCGATATATGCCATCTCCTTTCCAGCAGTCCGCACACTCTGGAATAGTAAACGTCGCAGTAAGGGAGTATTATAAACATCCCGTTTCGCCCAAACTTGCCACCTTTCCGGTTGGGCTATTTCCACCTCTATTCCCCGGGAACGCCAACTTTTGGCACTGTCTTCTGCAGTTTCAAAGGTGCGGTACGTGCCTAAAACTACTACCTCCTCCACCTCAAGCTTCGGTAAGGACTCCATGACTGTTTCTAGCTTGACTGGGTTTTGGGTAACTAGGGTTTTTTCCTGATTACCTGCTGTAAATCTTAGCTGTAAGCGATCGCCTGGTGTTGGTTCCAGTTGCAACTTAACTTGAGGATCCTCCCCAAATCGTTGCACAATGCCAATTCTCAGTTCTAAATCCTGATTTTTGCTCTCAACAGCTGAAGCACCCGTCAAGAAAACCAAGGAAACTGTTGTCAATGCAGTGCCGGAAAAACGCCATAACCTAGACTTCATAGTAGTCATCTGATTCTTACCAATGCCAAAATACTAACCATTACTCAAATTTTCCTCATGTTTCCACCTTAATCTAGAAATTAATAGACCTTTTATGCTTAGAAAAATTGTCACAATTATTTTAGGTGCTGCAACAAACAGAGGTCTGTGTGAAAACATGACTTCCCAAACCTGAAGCCTTTGCTATATTTGTCCCACCATTTAAACTAGCTCAAATCTTTATGAATGTTCGCGAAAGTGATACCAAACCAGCCACTACCTCATCAAAAGGATGGAGCAGTTGGCAAGAAAATTTAACTCTCATAGCCATCGCCCTATGTTTAGCAGTGATCATTAGAATATTTATCGCCGAACCCCGCTATATACCATCAGACTCCATGGTACCTACCTTACATACAGGCGATCGCTTAGTGGTAGAAAAACTCTCATACCGTTTTCACCCTCCCACCAGGGGAGATATTATCGTTTTTCAGCCCCCAGCAGAACTACAACGCCGGGGATATCCCCAAGACCAAGCCTTTATTAAGCGCATCATTGGTATCCCTGGTAAAATCCTCAAAGTCAGTAACGGTCAAGTTTACCTCGACAGTCAACCCTTAAAAGAAGACTACATTGCCGAACCCGCAAATCAGCCATTTCCCCCCGTACAAATTCCACAAGATCAATATTTTGTCATGGGAGATAACCGTAACGATAGTAACGACTCTCGCTACTGGGGTTTTTTACCCAGACAAAATATCATCGGTCGCGCAGCATTTCGCTTTTGGCCCCTTGATCGCATAGGCTTAATTTGACTCAAAACCTGAGAAAATACATCAGCTTGGCGATGTCCTCACCCGGTAGCTCCAAGCGCCGCTGAAAATCCGCCAAGTTCGGGTAACTCCCAGCTGATAGACGATTTTGGACTATCGCCTCCGCCAGAGACACATCCATCCAGGGAATTTGCAATAATTGCTCAACGGTGGCAGTATTCAGATTAACTAACTGGTGAGGATAATCTAGAGATTCATTATCATAGTAAATAAAACTCAGTAGCGGCGCTAATGGTTCTAATCGCTGTATTGGCATAGCTAAAGCCGCCGCCACATCTTCAATACAATAAAATTTAACACCAGAGCGCGAAAGTTCCACAAGCGATCGCGCTTGGTGAATGGACAGACCAGGTAAGCGTAACCAATCGTCTACAGTTGCTTGATTAGCATCAATGCGAATTCCCAATTTTACCGCCAGACCAATTTCCTCCCCGGACTGTAATCGATAATAAGGGTCATTGAGGAGTTTAGCGCGGAGTTTTTGTAACTTAGGGTTTAAAGGTAGCCAGTTCATATTTGTTGCTGACATCAAGAAATTTGTTCTAGCAGCTGGCGGCGCTTTTGCTCAAATTCGTACTCAGAAATCAATCCATCTTGGCGCAGAGTATCCAACTCCCGCATAGCCTTAGCCATATCTTGTACCTGATTACCTGTAGAAATGGGATTATTCACTGCTGACCTACCCAAATTAAAATGACGATCAAAAGCCCCTTCATCCTGTGCCAAATACCACACCGCCTCAATAGCACTTGCTATCTTAGGGATAGGTGTCCAGGAAAGCAAAACATACAACACACCCCAAAAAGGTTGTCCCAAATAAAACTTATGTAACCCTGAAATAGTCAGCGTACCGGATAAAGCCAAAATAGCGGCAATGCTGCGACTTTTGCGTTTAGTTAACATATCTCCCATCCACCTAGCACTAGCACTTTCTACAGTCAAGTTTAAACCCAAATAAGTGGTTTCCAGAGAACTTTACCAGCTATATCTCAAAATTACGTCTGATAAATCATGGGTTTTACCCGGACAAATATCAACAGCCTCACCTAAGCGCAAAAAACCATAATTTTCGTAAAACGAGATAGCTGCAAAATTATCATAATTGGTAAAAACCCACAGTTCTTGAAATTTAAAACTCCCTGCATACTCGATTAACCTATCCATCATCATTGTTCCCCGTCCTTGTCTGCAAAACTGTGGACGCAAGCCAAACCATCCCATCCACACAACATGAGAGGGGCTATCACTTAATTGATAAAGACCCATAACACCGATTGATTCAGCCGCCAACTTAGCAATATATACCTCCCAGAAACTAATAGTGGCATCATGCTGGCCAATACCACACCACCTCAACATAGCTAAACTAAATTGATCCCCAAACTCCAACTCTTTTAAAAGCGGAATAAAATCTACAATATCTGTCGTTTGAATAATATTCAGACATTGATTATTAGACATACAAATTATCAGGTACAGTCATATTAATCACAATTCATGGAGAAAATACCACGCGAAAACCGCAGATCCTCAAACCACCATCAGACTCATTCCAGCTACGACTAGCGCTGCGACAAAGTTCGGCTGCAAAATTCCAAGAACCCCCACGCAATAGGCGACGATGAAAGTCACCACCAGCCTCCCACACACTACCATCCCCAGGCGCGCCACAATAGTTATTATGCCAAGTATCACCACACCACTCCCACACCTGCCCATGCATATCATACAATCCGAAGGCGTTGGCGATGCCAAAACTGCCCACATCGGTTGTTTCCTTGCGGTATTTGCTTTTTACATCCATACCATAACTATCCCCACTACAATTAACTAAATCAGTGGTAATCATTTCGCCAAAGTGGTAAGATGTAGTAGTTCCAGCGCGACAAGCGTATTCCCATTCAGATTCACTAGGTAACCGATATTTACGTCCGGTTTTTTCTGAGAGTCTAGCGCAGAATTCTACAGCCTCGTACCAAGATACGTTTTCTACAGGCCGATTAGCTCCTTTAAATTTCGAGGGATGTGGGTTTAAGCTTTGTTTGACTTCAGGTAAACCCGTTACAGCTTTCCATTGACCTTGAGTTATGGGAAATTTCCCCATAAAGAATGGTTTGAGAGTAACTTTGTGTTGAGGGCGTTCGTCAGCATCTCCTTCAAATTCAGGGGAACCCATCATAAAACTACCACCGGGAATTAAAACCATTTCCAGTGTGACTATTTCGTTTAATTTTTCGGTAAAAAATTTAGCCGTGGGTAAATCGCGGTTGACTTCTCTACCTGCTGTATCTACCGTCACTACTTCAAATTTAAAAGTTTGCAAAGGCGGTAATGAGGGTTTTATTTGTTTTGCTAGGGATGGTAATCGAATTAATTGAGGTAAAATAATTTCGCTAATTTTTGGTTCAACAACAGATTTTTTACTATCCTGTAAATCTTTTAGCACTTCCGAAGCCGATTGATATCTTTCACTAGCTAGATGTTTCAACAATTTATTTAAAATACGGCTTAAGTCATCGTTGATATACATCCCTTTTTTCCGTAATTCTTCTTGCCATAACCAATTACCATTCATGGCATCATAAAGAGGATCATGGATCTGTCCATAGGTATTTTGTATTGGTAAACATTGGGTTAACAGACGCACACAAGTTACACCCAAAGCATATAAATCACTCCCATGACAAGGAAATCCAGCCATTTGTTCAGAAGGAGCATAACCAATGGTATAAATAACCGTCGCCTGTCGAGCTAAGGTTGTTTGTGTTACCTGCTTCGCACCACCAAAATCAATTAATACGGGTTTACCGTCACTTTCGCGGCGGATAATGTTGTCTGGTTTGATATCTCTATGGATAACGTTAGCACCATGAATAAATTGGATAACTGGTAATAAATCAGTTAAAAGTTGGTAAATTTGCTCTTCACTAAAAGGTTTTTGCTGAACCTCTTCTAACAGAGTCTTACCTTGTATAAATTCTTGCACAAGGTACAAACTAGAACCTTGTTCAAAATAAGCTAATAATCTCGGTATTTGAGTATGATTTTCTCCGAGTTCATACAACCGAAATGCCTCTTCTTTGAAAAATTGTGCTGCTTTATTACGTTGGATTGTTCCTTGAAATTGAGGAAAAAATTGTTTGATGACGCAAGGAGCATTTAGTCTATCTACGTCTTCAGTTTCATAAGTTCTGCTAAATCCACCTTCTCCTAAAAGCCTCAATACGCGATAGCGATTCCTCAGAAGTTTGCCAAAGTTACTGTGTCCGCAACTCATGCAAAATCTATTGTCTTCAGGGTTGAATGGATTAGAGCAATTGGGATTTTGGCAAATTTGCATAATGAGGAGGGAATAGCATCTTATCCAAACTTAGCCCCAATAATATCAAATTCAGAATACGTATTTAGAACAGTAACCTTGAATAAAATTGCCTATGCATATATACTTTTATGGCAAGATAGAAATGCATAAATTTTATAATTTTATTCTGTTTTCTGTTATAGTTCCTATTTAAATAGGCTTAGTCTTGAAATGAGATATTTTGATCACAACAGCAATGATATTGTAAAGGGCTTGAATTTGTCAAGGGTGCTTTATTTTGTTAATTCTGTACATAATGCCGGTTATTTTTTGTGATCAAAAGCAGAATACTCACACCATTGATATCAGCCTGCAATTATTTTCTGCAGCGACAAAAAATTCTCTAAGTAGGTTGTTATAATCGCTACAAATACTCTTGATAACCGAGCGGTTCCAGTCTAACTGTTTTTTTTGCGATCAATATAGTCATCCTATTTGACTTGAAAAATTATCAGTGAGGAAAGGGAACACACCGAACAGGGAACACACCGAACAGAAATTGTTCATGAATCATTTAGGATTGCTATATCCACAATGTGTTTTTAATACCATTAAACCTTAACATTGTCAATGGCATAATTTCATACTTTTGGGGGATGACAACTGGAATTGTACCCCTACCTATGGGAGAAGGATAGATAAACTCTCTATTACTATAGGCTGGTGTGAAGAAAAATAACAGCATAAAAAAAAATATCAATAAGTTATCTAAATAAATTGAATTTTGCCGAAAAAATCTCTGTTTTGAGCAACATTTTCCAGAAAATTATCAAAATTTGATTCCTGATATTTTAATCATCTATAACTTAGTTCCTCTTCTGAATAAAGCAATATTTCCCTACTAAGGTAGAAAGCAAATATAGGATATGAAACATACAATCTAAATTAATGTGCTTATTAAAAAGTACTAATCAAAGCCTTTATAGGCACTTATGAAACAGCACACAGATATGTCATTTTCATCTGATTTTGCAGGAGTTATGTAATGCGAATTGCTCAAGTTGCGCCATTAGTCGAGAGAGTACCACCTCTAGCATATGGGGGTATAGAGTTAGTCGTAGGACTACTAACCGATGAATTAGTTAGACGGGGACATGAAGTGACGCTATTTGCTTCGGGAGATTCTATTACCTTGGCGAAACTAGTATCAGTTCATCCCCGTGCTTTACGTCTCGACCCGGAGGTCAAGGAACCTAATATATACCAAATGTTACAACTAGGCTTTGTCTATGAGCGAGCTAAGGAGTTTGATATTATTCATTCCCATGTGTGCTGTTCAGCATTACCCTATGCCAATCTGATTAAAACACCCACGGTTCACACCTTGCACGGGATTTTTACCCCTGATAATCAAAAAATGTTTCAATATGGTAAACATCAACCTTTTGTGAGTATTTCCCAGTCCCAGAGGGAACTCAGATTAGGGTTAAATTATGTAGCAACGGTTTACAATGGGATTGATGTTAATAGTTATAAGTTTCATCCCCAACCGGATAATCCGCCATACTTGGCGTTTCTAGGTCGGATATCTCCAGAAAAGGGTACACACCTAGCGATCGCCATTGCCCAAAAAACCGGTTGGCATTTGAAAATTGCTGGTAAAATAGATGCAGTTGACCGAGAATACTTTGAGCAAGAAGTCAAGCCACACATAGATGGTCAACAAATTGAGTATCTTGGAGAAGCGAACCATACCCAAAAAAATGCTCTCATGGGGGGTGCGGTAGCAACTCTTTTCCCCATCACTTGGCGAGAACCTTTTGGGTTAGTTATGGTAGAGTCAATGGCAGCAGGTACACCGGTAATTGCCATGAAACTAGGGTCAACTGTGGAGATCATTAAACACGGAAAAACAGGTTTCCTTTGCAATAAAGTTGCAGATTTTATTGAAGCTATTGATCAGGTAAAGCAGTTAGACCGCTATGTTTGCCGAGAGTATGTTAATCAGCACTTTAGCCTACAACATATGACCGATGGTTATGAAGCAGTTTATCACCAAATTCTCGCCGGACAATCTGCTAAACATGGTCAAATCCCAGATGTAGTTAGTCTGGATATGAGCAGTAATTGCTAAGATGGTTAATTTTTAGGTAGTTGAGCATGGATATGTATTTGAACCCATGACCAATTACCTACCCTTAAAGAAGAATCTTACGGACCAGAAAACACAGCTTGTTCTATATCTTCACGGCTGAGAGAATATTTAAACGAGCGTTGGATATCTTGCTCATTTTCGCCAGATTTGATATACCTGACTGTAATTTGCTCAATATCAAGCCAGAGTTCAGCTCGCCAACCCGGGCGTTGTACACGCCAACAATGTAACTGGCTTTCATCCTGTTGACAGCCTTGGTTTCTGAGCCACTCCTCAATTTGTGGTAGCGGATGACTATATAAAGGTGTATCTGCACTAAGCATAGGAAAATTAGAAAAACAACTAAAAATTTACAAGTTTAAATTAATCTTCATTTCTGCGGGAGTCGGGAGTTGAGAAATGTGGGTAATCTGTGGTTGGCTAAGTTGGGTAGGTATACTCGTTTCACCACGAATAACAGCAACAGCGATCGCGACCAACACACAACCCACAAGGGTTAAGACCAAGAAAAATAATACAAAAATTTCTCCTGCTGATAGGGGGCGATCGCTAGCATCGAGATACATGGACTTTGAGAAATCGTAGGGTTTACCCACCGGATGGTTTAAATCCGTTGGTGCTTGAATTACCCCAAACCGGGAATAGCCGATTTTCACATCATAACTTAAACGCCGTTCAGGATTACTGAGAGTAGCGTAAGCTTCGTTAATTTGCTGAAATTTAGCAGTAGCAACTGTAGCAGGTAATTCTGTAGTATCTGGATGATACTGTTTACTCAGTTGCAAATAAGCCCGCCGAATATCAATAACCGATGCCGAGGGATGCAATCCTAACAGGGCATAATAGGTTATATTCTTGCTGATTTGTCGGTGTTTCCCGTTTTGACTCACGGCTGTGATTCACTCTGGTCAAATTCAGTTTTTTATATTCTAAAACTTTTCTGGGCTTTGCTGAATCCGCATAGTCCATCCATATAGCCAAAAACAAGGTTAATTCCTGGCATATGGCTATATTTGAACCCCTCCTGAGTCAGGAGGGAATAAATTACAGAGCATCCAAACACTGCTGGATCTTTTTCAACAGTGGCTCAGAGGCGATCGCTTGGGCTAAATCCTGAGCATTGTGATAGTAACTGAGGGCTAACTTTTTGCGTTTAGTCCTAGCGTAAAATTGACCCATACTCAGCAGCGCGGAAATTTCTCCGAGAGAATCGCCAACTTCTTGATAAATGCCGATCGCCTGCTGATAGTATTTCATAGCTTGACGGTGATTCCGCAAGATACCGTAGGTAAAACCAATATTATGTAGGGTTGTCCCCTCCCCTGCGCGGTCATTCATAGCCCGACGAGCCAACAAAACCTGATAGTAGAGTAACAGAGCCTTTTTAGGTTCTCCCAAATCACCATAGACAGAAGCAATATTATTTAAAGTAGTAGCTTCGGCCACCACATTTTTCACAGCGCGTTGAATCGGGAGTGCTGCTTGGAGAAATTCTAAAGCTTGCTCATACTGTCCTAATGTGCTGTAAACATAACCAATACCATTGAGGGTAGTTGCTTCCCCAGAAAAATCTCCCAGTGAGCGACGCATAGCCAAAATTTGGTACTGTAGCAACAGAGAGCGCTTAGGTTCTCCCAACTTAGTGTAAATCAGTGCCACATCATTGAGAGTAGAAACCTCGGCGGGAATATCTTGTAAATCTCGAAAGATGTCTAACCCCTCGTGAAAATACTCTAGCGCTCGTGACAATCGCCCCAGACGGCTGTAAGTAGAACCCAGATTACTCAGTGCGATCGCTTCAGATCGCCTGTTCCCGATTTCCTCAGCCACTAAACGCGCTTGCTCAAAACACTCTAAAGCTTGTAGAGGTTGACAACAACTCAGATAAGCCAAACCAACATCATTCAACGTATGGCCTTCCCTAGCTCTGTCTGGGATAGATCGAGCTAACTGTAAATTCTCCGTGGCAAAATTGAGATATTCTTGAAACTGGCCTTGCTGGTAGTAGCGGTTAGCTTGGTTACGGCGTTGTTCCCATTCTTGGACTCGATTAAAAGCTTGCGTCATCTGACCCCGGTTACACTCTGCGATGAATTGGCAAGGGTTGGGAATGCACCCTCAAGAGGTTTCCCAATATTGAGTTAGTGGTTATTTTCTCCCTTTAGAGATAAAAAGTAAATAGAATTGCAATAAAAAAATATATCCTGAGAAATAACACTGATGACTGGGGAATCAGCTGACAAAAAAGAGTATAAAGAATACAAGTATGGGTTTACCCGTGGTTATCTGTCGTTAATTACTGCTGACGAATCCACAGAGCCAACCCACCCCCACGACCGCGAGCTGCAATCAAATCAGGTGTAACCAAAAAGAAAGCAAAAAAAGGCTAGCCAATAGCTAGTTATTTGCTAATAATAGATTATATATGCTGATAAATGCTAAGATAGTGGTATGGCTTATGTACCACTACGAGAAGCAGTCAAACAACTGGGACTGCACCCACACACTTTAAGGAAGTACGCAGACAATGGCAAGATCGAAAGCATCAAAAACGAAGCAGGACAAAGACTTTTTAACGTTGAATCCTACCTCCGTGGTGCCACTAGAACTTCCATTGTCTGCTACTGCCGAGTTAGTTCAACCAAGCAACGAGACGACCTTGGTAGACAAATCGCCTATATGCAATCACTCTACCCAGAAGCCGAAATCATCAAAGATATCGGCAGTGGAATCAAC
>NZ_JAQMUH010000003.1:0-15361 GCF_028331025.1 Anabaenopsis arnoldii
ATTTTATTGCGTGCTTTGCAAGCAACTGCCTTCACCGTGACCCATGATGAAATCATGCTTTCTGAGGAGTCAGAATTGACGGATGCCGTAGTTAATCTAGTTTAATCGCTTTGATTAGCTTAAAAGTTGCACTAAATGCAAGCACCCAGCCTGTGGGTGTGGATACCTGCACAAGCTTAGAGGATGTTTGATAAGTTTTCAACAGGTAATTTTTATCTTAGGGAACAGGGAACAGGGAACAGGGAATGAGGAAGGGGGAACAGGGAATGAGGAAGGGGGAACAGGGAACAGGGAATGAGGAAGGGGGAACACACCGAACACACCGAACACACCAAAACAATAAAATCCAGTCCCCTCTCCTTACAAGGGGAGGGTTAGGGAGGGGTCAAATAATATTCGATACACTAATCATGACTTCACAAACATCCTCTTAGACATACTGCCCAAGGGCGTTTGGTGCGAGATTTAACGAAACTGGTGCTAAGACTCTCACATTTGTACAAAATTTACGATTTTCGCCCCTAGGGTTGTAAATTAGGAGTTATCCACTTGAGCTACTTCGCTTTTTATATGTGCGCTTTACCTGTTTCAAATAGTTTGGCATTTTCATGTCAAATTTATTTGGCAATTCGCTGATGTTACCCGTCTAGAAAACGATTGCTCATAGATATCAAGTATTGTCAACATCGTTGGTCTCAAGGGACTATATGACTGTATTGCCCGGCTTTTAGAAGACTGGGGAATTACGCTAATTAGTTAAAATTATAATCTGTCAGTTGTTATGTGGTTATGCTTAAAAGGTTGCAATGACGGGCAAATTCCTGTTATCCCTGTTTTGAGGAGTTACTTACACCAGAAGTTCGGATGATTAAGTATCACTTGATAAAAGTAAACTGGCTTGTGTTTGAGGAATAAAATTTTATGAAAGCCATGATTCTTGCTGCGGGTAAGGGTACTCGTGTACGTCCCATTACCTATACAATTCCCAAACCGATGATTCCCATCCTGCAAAAGCCAGTGATGGAATTCCTACTGGAACTTTTGCGCCAACATGGATTTGACCAGATTATGGTCAATGTTAGCCATTTGGCAGAGGAAATTGAAAACTATTTTCGTGACGGTCAACGGTTTGGGGTAGAAATCGCTTATTCTTTTGAAGGCAAAATTGATGATGACGGCAAACTGGTGGGAGAAGCTGTTGGTTCAGCTGGGGGGATGCGGCGTATCCAGGACTTTTCACCTTTTTTTGATGATACCTTTGTGGTTTTGTGTGGTGATGCTCTGATTGACCTAGATTTGTCTGCGGCTGTCAAGTGGCATAAATCCAAAGGGTCAATTGCTACAATCATCACGAAATCTGTGCCCATGGAAGAGGTTTCTAGTTACGGTGTGGTGGTCACTGACGATGATAGTCGTGTTAAAGCTTTCCAAGAAAAACCCTTGCAAGAGGAAGCTCTGAGCACCAACATTAACACTGGGATTTATATTTTTGAGCCAGAGGTGTTTAATTACATACCTTCTGGGGTGGAATATGATATTGGTAGCCAGTTATTTCCCAACTTAGTAGAAGTTGGTGCGCCTTTCTACGCTATTGCCATGGACTTTGAATGGGTAGATATTGGTAAAGTACCAGATTACTGGCGGGCAATTAATGGTGTACTGTTAGGTGATATTAAAAATGTGCAAATTCCAGGTAATGAAGTTGCTCCTGGTATTTACACTGGTTTAAATGTGGCGGTGAATTGGGACAAGGTGGATATTACTGGACCAGTTTACATTGGTGGTATGACCAGGATAGAAGACGGTGCTAAAATTGTCGGACCGGCTATGATTGGGCCTAATTGCTGGATATGCAATGGTGCAACGGTAGAGAACAGTGTAATTTTTGAATGGTCGCGATTGGGTCCGGGAGTCAGACTGGTTGATAAGTTAGTGTTTGGACGTTACTGTGTAGATAAAACGGGAAATGCAATAGATGTTCAAGCTGCTGCTTTAGATTGGCTAATTACGGATGCTCGTCAAACACCACCATCGGAAACACCTTTTGAACGCCAAGCGATTGAGGATTTACTGGGGACTAATGCAAGTTAGAGGCTAGGGGCTGGGGGTTGGGGGTTGGTGATTAGAAAGTTACCATCCTTTCCCCCCGTCCCTCTGCTTTTTACTACCTAGCTATTCAGATACGTGTATCTTCCTAGACTTTGTTCGTAGGTTTGTAGCAGTCGTTGAGATTCAGCTAGGGTAATGTGCTTTTCTTCTAACGCTTTTTCACAACGCTGGCGAATATTTTCTACCATATCTTCAGAGTCATACTGCACATAGCTGACCACTTCGCTCATGGTGTCACCTTTGACAACGTGTTGAATTTGGTAACCTTTGGGTGTCAATTGGATATGAACGGCATTGGTATCACCAAATAAGTTGTGTAGATTACCCATGATTTCTTGATATGCTCCGTTGAGGAACATCCCTAGATAGTAGGGGTTTTCGGGCTTAAAGGTATGCAGTTCTAATACTGATTTGACGTCGCGTAGGTCAATAAAGCGGTCTATTTTGCCATCACTGTCACAGGTAAGGTCTGCCAAAATTCCTCTTTGGATGGGTTCTTCGTCTAGGCGGTGTATTGGCATGATGGGGAATAGTTGGTCTATTGCCCAACAATCAGGTGCTGATTGAAATACTGAAAGATTAATGTAGTAAATGGAAGCCATTATTTTTTCTAGGTCTTCCAATTCATCGGGTACGTATTCCTGCTGTCTAGTAATGTTCAGAATTTTTTGACAGCAAGCCCAGTAAAGTCGCTCGGCTTTGGCTCGTTCTTGGAGGCGCAAAATTCCTAAGTTGAAACGGCTGATGGCTTCTTCTTTAAATTGGGTGGCATCGTGGTAAAATTCCTGATAATTCTCTTGGTTGATGGATTGGTAGGTTTCCCACAAGTATTTGATTACGGGTGATTCCTCTTCTTCGGGCGGTTCTGGTAATTCTAGCGGTACATCGCTAGTACTCAGAACATCAAAAATTAGTACTGACTGGTGGGATGCGATCGCTCGCCCACTTTCGCTAATCAGTGTTGGTACGGGTATCTGGTGTTCGCCACAAGTATCTTTTAACTCGGCTACAATATCATTAGCATAGTTTTGCATATTGTAGTTTTTCGAGGCGTAGAAGTTGGTTTGGGAACCGTCGTAATCTACACCCAATCCGCCCCCAACATCTAGGTATTTCATGTCCGCCCCTAACATGGCTAACTCTACGTAAATACGGCTAGCTTCTTGGATGGCATCTTTGATGACATTAATGGCTGAAATTTGTGAGCCAATGTGAAAGTGCATTAACTGTAAACAATCCAGCAAATTAGCTGCACGTAGTTTGTTAACAGCTGCTACAATTTCAGGAATTGTTAAACCGAACTTAGCGCGATCGCCGGTGGAAGTTCCCCAGCGTCCCATCCCTTGGGTACTCAGTTTGGCACGCACGCCCACAATTGGTTTAATCCCTAATTGTCGGTGAGCAGTAATCACCAAATCAACTTCTTCCACCTGTTCTAAGACAATAATGGAAGTCTGACCTAGTCGTTGGGCTAACATGGCCGTTTCGATATATTCTCTGTCCTTATACCCGTTGCAAATGAGCAATGATCCTGGTGTATCCAACAAGGCTAGGGCAATCATCAATTCTGGCTTAGAACCGGCTTCTAAGCCAAATTGATGCGGTTTGCCAAACTTGACCAAATCTTCAATTAAATGGCGTTCTTGGTTACACTTGACCGGAAACACCCCCCTATACACCCCTGGGTAGTTATAGCGGGCGATCGCCTTGTTAAAACAAGCATTTAAGCGCTCGATGCGGTCTTCCAAAATATCCGAGAAGCGAATTAACATCGGTAGTCCCAAGTTACGCTGCTTCAAGGCGTTAACTAATTCAAACAAATCTAAAGAACCGCCGCGATCGCCCTTAGGAGAAACTGTAATATGACCAGCGGCATTAATAGAAAAATACGGTTCTCCCCAACCCTGTATACGGTATAGTGCTTCACTATCCTCAATTTTCCAGGAATGAGCTAAATTTCCAGGTGGTAGAAGCTTTTTTGGTTTTTGACCTTTAAGCTCTGATTTGTGTCCATGAGAAGGCATGACCACCTCTTGAGATGTAGCAGTTAACTCAGCACCCATTTTCCGTGACCTCTGTATTTCACCCACGAATTAACAATTTAGCGCATTACATTGGCAACAGATATGCACTCACAGATAATTTCTGAGATACACTCTGATTGGTCAGTAGTCATGGGTAATTAGTCATCGATGAAATCTTGATGACTGAACATAACACCCCTGGCAAATGATTAATATCATGTATTCAGTTTTGGGAGATAGCTTTGGAACGCACATTTTTAGCAATTAAACCTGATGGTGTACAGCGTGGACTGGTGTCCGAAATCATCGGTCGCTTTGAAACTAAAGGTTTTACCCTTGTGGGTTTAAAATTTATGAACGTTAGCCGGGAATTGGCAGAACAGCATTATGACGTTCACAGGGAACGTCCATTTTTCGGCAGTTTGGTCGAATTTATCACTTCTGGACCGGTTGTAGCTATGGTTTGGGAAGGTGAAGGCGTTGTTTCGTCGGCCAGAAAAATTATTGGTGCAACCAACCCCCTAACAGCAGAACCTGGGACAATTCGGGGAGATTTTGGTGTTAACATTGGCCGCAATCTTATCCACGGTTCTGATGCCTTAGAGACCGCACAAAGGGAAATAGCCTTGTGGTTTAAAGATGAAGAACTAGTCAGTTGGCAACCACATTTAACACCTTGGTTAAAAGAGTAAATTAAAGACTAGGAAATGAGAAGAGGTAGGGGGGGGGAGAATTTAGGATATTAACAAAATCTTTCTCCCCCATCTTCCTCAGGATATTTCACTTTTTTCTGGTTCGATTTCAGAAACTGAAATCACATTCCGCTCAGAAAATCCCCAGGCTAAAATTAGGGCGATCGCAGAAATCACTAACCATTCTGGTGGGACTAAGTTATCATTTACAACTCTCAACAACAGGCGAAACCCCACAAATGCCACGGTAATATAGCCTGCATCTTCGAGATTTTTAAATTCATCTAACCACCGGATAAACAATCCCGCCATGAATCTTAATGTAATAATTCCAATGGTTGCACCCGTCAACACTAGCCACTTTTCTTGAGAAACTGCGATCGCAGTTGTGACACTATCTAAAGAAAATGCCAAATCTGTGAATGCAATTATCGGTATCGCTTGTAACAACGATTTAAAACGTGGTCCGTGATGATGGTCGTCCTTGTCTTCTTCTGAGGTAAAGTGTTGGAATACCAACCACAGTAGATAGGCCGCACCTAATAATTCAAATTGCCAGTATTTCTGTACCCAAGTAGCAGTGAGAATTAAGCTGATTCTCAGGACATAGGCAACAATTAAACCAAAATTGAGGGCTTTGCGTTCTAGTTCCTTGTCTTCTAGTCCTTGGGCGATCGCCGCCAGGGCGATGGCGTTGTCAGCAGATAGTACCGCCTCTAAAAACACCAATATCAGCAGAACTATGGGAGCTTCAACGCTGAAATTAAAGTGAAGATAATCAAAAATTTGGTCTAGCATTCCGGGTTTTTCAAGCTGGGAGGATTGAAATTATCTCAACAGAGCAACACAGTGCTACTCTTATCCAGCTTAACGTGTTGCTGCTACATTAGCATGGTACGGTTATCCGGGCGATCGCTTTACCCATAGGGTTAATTAAGCATTATCGAAAAAAAGGGTTTAAAACCCCGTTGTTCTACGACGGCTTTTCTTGATTGTTGGAAAAAAACTTGCCTAAAAAACCACAAAAAGCTAAAATGCAATAGTCGGCATGGGGCATCGGCACGACTTTAAATTGACAGGGACTGACTATAAGACTGCTTCGGCAGCGAGTTACTGTGAACTGTCATGAATCACCGAGCTTCAAGATCGGTGAGTATGTCAAATACTCATCCTATTTGAGTTCAGAAATTATCGCTGGTTTAGCTATTTACTGACCAATACTGACCAATTTTTCCAACAGACTACCTGCCAAGTTTAATAAATCTTCATGATTGTGGTCAAGGTTATTCTCCTCACCCTCTAACAGATTTCTCACTAGAGATAACCGGTCATCTACCGCTGCGATTCTCAAACATACTTCTAGATTGACTGCTAAATCAAACAGAGAACGCTCACCTAACTGTTTTCTGGTTCTGATAGCTACAGTATCATCACTGACTAAAAACTCTTTAATTGCGTCTAATAATTTATTGGCTAAAATTTCATCATTTCCCCAACTTTCCAACCAATCACTTTGTGCATCTTCAACATAAAAATTCACAAAATCTACCCCATAAGTTAACCAGTCGTGCTGCATTTTCCTCGCGGTTGTCAAAGCTTGAGCAAATTCTTCCACAGTAGTTTCGTAGCTTTGAGTTTCTTGTTTGTGAGCCATAGAAGCTGTAATAAGATGAGTAGGTAGGGGACGAACACAAACCTAGAATTATTGAATTTTTGACAGGTTCAATCAAATTTTAAATACTTCCCACTAGAAAGATAGTCACTGTTATACAGTGCTATGTTGACTAACTGCTTAATGAAATCGGTCTGTTTGGGATTGTAACTTAAAAATATTCCTCTTTCTATCTGCCAGGAGTGCAGTGTATTTTGCCAAAAATGGTACTTTTGATTGTTAAACTCTTCTGACACACTGGTAATTTGAATACACAGTGGTTTGTGCTGACGACTACTAACAATCAAATCTGTGGCCATAGACAGGTCGGCAATATAACGCTTCCAAACAGCACCTTCACGCTGGACAATATCTTGGGCTATAGCTTTAATGATATCATCATCTTCCTGATTAAATTCACCTGCCATGAGTTTTTGTTTCCAAATGTAAAATTTGGAGTCATTGGCATTGATCCATTTGGGAAAAAGATAGCTATACCAATAGCGCTCATTAGGTGTCATCAGATCGAATTTAGCTTTTTGTTCCTCTTCCGAAGGTGATGATTTAATCATTAGCCAAATCCTAGAATCTGTAATTACTTCTAGGAGAAAAGCCAGAACAAATGGTTTGGCGGTCAGGGTTCCTGGTTTAATATCTTTTACCCAGCGGTTAATTTCATCTAATTTTTTCGACAAGTTAGGGTCTATCGAGGAGGCTTGCTCGATAAGGGATTTTAACTGCTCCTTAATCTCCTGTGCTTGCAAACGATACCCTACTTTCAATCACTAATGCCCTCGCTGAACAATCGATAAATAACTGAAGTTACCAAAACAACAAACATACATTGTATATTCTATTCTATTGTGGATATGAAAACAATTGTGACGTTAGCAGTATCTAAACTTTCTCTGAGCATAGGTATTTTTTAAGATTTGTGTTGATATGTTTACATTTGTAATTTTTAAATTTTGTTTGTACTTCACTCCAGGAGAGTAGAAGTGCTTTTAGTGAAAATATTGTATCACTTCACCAAAATCAAAGCAATTTTTGATAAATTCCAGTACACAATAGTTTTTAGTCATAAATCTACTACCGAGAAAAAATTTAAATTATGTCTGAGCCAACCATAGAATCAATCCTGCAAGAGAAGCGCTCATTCTCTCCGGCCAAGGAATTTGCTCAGAACGCCCATATCAAAAGTTTGGCAGACTATCAGCAGCTGTATGCTCAAGCCCAAGCTGACCCACAAGAATTTTGGGGAGAACTAGCAGCCACACAGCTGCACTGGTTCAAAGAATGGGATAGAGTGTTGGATTGGCAGCCGCCTTTTGCGCAATGGTTTGTGGGTGGTAAAATCAACATCTCTTATAATTGTCTGGATAGACACTTGACCACCTGGCGGAAAAATAAGGCGGCGCTGATTTGGGAAGGAGAACCGGGGGATTCCCGGACTCTGACTTATGCTCAATTACATCGGGAAGTGTGCCAGTTTGCCAATGTCTTGAAACAATTGGGGGCGAAAAAAGGCGATCGCATTGGTATTTATATGCCGATGATTCCCGAAGCAGCGATCGCTATGTTAGCCTGTGCGAGAATTGGCGCACCCCACAGCGTGGTATTTGGTGGATTCAGTGCGGAGGCCTTGCGCGATCGCCTCAATGATGCACAAGCCAAAATAGTAATTACTGCTGATGGTGGTTGGCGTAAAGATACAGTTGTTCCCCTCAAAGTCCAGGTAGACAAAGCCCTAGCAGATGGTACTGTTCCCTCGGTGACAGATGTGTTAGTAGTTAAACGCACAGGTCAACAAATCCACATGGAACCAGGGCGCGACCATTGGTGGCATGATTTACAACAAGGTGTCAGTGCAGACTGTCCCCCCGAACCCATGGATAGTGAAGATATGCTCTTTGTTTTGTATACTTCTGGTAGCACTGGCAAACCAAAGGGTGTTGTTCATACAACTGGTGGTTATAATTTATATAGCCACATCACCACCAAATGGATATTTGACCTACAAGATACAGATATATACTGGTGTACTGCTGATGTGGGTTGGATTACCGGTCACAGCTACATAGTCTATGGTCCGCTTTCCAATGGTGCAACTACTTTAATGTATGAAGGTGCGCCTCGGGCTTCTAATCCTGGTTGTTTCTGGGATGTAATTGAGAAATATGGTGTGAACATTTTTTATACAGCACCTACGGCAATTCGGGCATTTATCAAGATGGGTGAACACCATCCCAAAACCCGCAATTTATCTTCTTTGCGGTTGTTAGGAACAGTGGGGGAACCCATTAACCCAGAAGCCTGGATGTGGTATCATAAAATCATTGGCGGTGAGCGTTGCCCAATTGTGGATACTTGGTGGCAAACAGAAACCGGTGGTATTATGATTACACCCCTACCGGGTGCAATTCCCACTAAACCCGGTTCCGCAACCCTGCCCTTTCCTGGTATTATTGCAGATGTAGTGGATTTAGAAGGTAATACCGTACCCAAGAACGAAGGCGGTTATCTGGCGGTGCGTTATCCTTGGCCGGGAATGATGCGGACAGTCTACGGTGATCCAGAACGTTTTCGCCGCACTTATTGGGAACATATCCCCCCCAAAGATGGTAATTATATCTATTTTGCTGGTGATGGGGCTAGACAAGATGAAAACGGCTATTTCTGGGTTATGGGTCGTGTCGATGATGTGTTGAATGTATCGGGACACCGCCTGGGAACTATGGAAGTAGAATCGGCTTTAGTTTCTCATCCAGCAGTTGCAGAAGCTGCAGTAGTCGGTAAACCTGATGAACTCAAAGGTGAGGAAGTTGTGGCTTTTGTCACCTTAGAAGGGAGATATCAGGGAAGTGAGGATTTGAGTAAAGAACTTAAACAGCACGTGGTTAAGGAAATTGGGGCGATCGCACGTCCGGGGGAAATTCGCTTTACCGACGCTTTACCTAAAACCCGCTCCGGTAAAATTATGCGGCGCTTGTTGCGCAGTCTCGCAGCTGGTCAGGAGGTTTCTGGTGATACTTCTACCTTAGAAGATCGCAGTGTTTTAGACAAGTTGCGGGAAGACGCTTAGACAGATTGGTGACTGGGGACTTTTGTCTCTAGCTGCATCATTGAGGGGGCGAAATGCTTGGGGGTGAGGTTCACTGTGTGACAATACTAGATTCTTCTCCCCTCAATGATGATTTATCAACTAAACCTTAAATTGTCGGGTGCGTTATAGCAACGCTTAACGCATCAATTAATTGGTGCGTTAGAGGATGTTTGGAAAGTCATGATTAGTGTATCAACTATTGTTTGACCCCTCCCTAACCCTATATTTACTTTATAAATAGGTTCTAAGCCATACTTTTTCATGTTTTATCTGGTAGGTTGTTTCCTGAGTATGGTTCTTTTTTGCTGATAAACTGCGACAATTGATTGTTTTAATACTGGCAGCTTGTGGTAAAACCAAACAGAAGCTACAATACAAACTATTCCATCCACCATTAATGTATTGGGTGTGCCGATGCGATTAGCCAAGAAGCCTCCGAGTAGGTTTCCTAGGGGTAGCATTCCTAAAAATGACATTGTGTATAAACTCATTAATCTTCCGCGTTTATCATCCTCTACAATTGTCTGTAAAAATGTGTTGCTGGCGGCAATTTGTAACATTGTTCCTAAGCCAACAAACAACATGATAAATAAGGAAAGTGGTAAATACCGAGATAATGAAAAAGCCATCAAACTGATTCCTAAAATTCCTGGTGCTAAGACAATTAATTTACCAATTAATAGTATATTTACCCTGGTAGCTAAATAAATACCACCTGCTGAAGCTCCTATTCCAGATGCTGTCATTAAAAGTCCCAAGGTTTTGGCACTACCCGTGAGAATTTTTTCTGCAAAAATTGGCAGTAAAATTGTATATTGTAATCCCATTAAGCTAACTAAAGCTGATAGCCATAATATGCATCTAATTGCTGGGAATTTAAAAGCATAAACAAATACTTCTGCAACTTGTTGGAAGGGATTACCAATTGTCACTACAATTTGTCTGGGTTTTATATCCATTGCCAATAATGCAATGATAACAGCAATATAGCTGAATCCATCAATTAAGAAACAATAAGCTGCACCAATCGTTGCTATCAGTAAACCTCCCAGGGCTGGGCCAATTAATTGTGCCCCATGAATTATAGTTGAATTTATGGCGATCGCGTTGGCTAAATGTTCTCTATGTTCCAGTAATTCTGGCGCAAATGCTTGTCTTGCTGGTGAATCGACTGAGTTGATTAATCCTTGAAACAAACTTAAGCCGATGATATGCCATACTTGAATAGTACCAGTTAATGCCAGCACTGCCAAGGCTAATGACTGAACCATGGAAAATATTTGTGTACCAATTAGGGTATGGTAACGGGAAAAACGATCTACAAAGACTCCACCAAAAGGCGCTAGAAAAAAGCTGGGAATTTGACTAGCGAATCCTACAACTCCTAACATAACTGGGGAGTTGGTTAAGTTATACACTAGCCAGATTGTAGCAATATGTGTCATCCATGATCCAATTAAGGAAATGCTTTGTCCGGCAAAAAACAGACGATAGTTCCGTGACATCAGCGCTGGTAGTAGTTGCTGCTCTTGGTTTCCATCTGTATTA
Organism: Anabaenopsis arnoldii; assembly: GCF_028331025.1. Lineage (NCBI taxonomy): Bacteria > Bacillati > Cyanobacteriota > Cyanophyceae > Nostocales > Nodulariaceae > Anabaenopsis > Anabaenopsis arnoldii. Next base: position 11,128 of record NZ_JAQMUH010000003.1, read on the forward strand.
GCCATGTAATAATTTCTATCTTAACAATTACTGACTTGACTTTTAATGATTATCTGTAAGTAATTGCAAGAGAACTTCACCCATGGGGGGGATTTAGGGATTAAATTACTCAATATTAAGGATATTTGTCAGGGAAAGTTGAAAATATGGTTATGAAACTTTACATATAGGGTATAATGCGTCTAGAGGTGCTACGCATTCACCCGAGGGCTAAAAGCCGGTGGGCTTTGCTGCTTTGATCTTTGTAAAAGGCGAGCGCTTAAACAAACATATTCAGCTTTAAGCTATTAGTATCTGTTTCGTCAAACTTTGTCATCTGGGTGTACATTGCTAAATTATTTGATCACTTGCCAAGTTATTCTTGCATTCTAGCTAGGCAGTATTTTTAAGAGTGATGGCGCTGATACTCAGGGATTTTTTTAAAGCCAGCAGCTGGATTTGAACCTGCGACCTTCCGATTACAAGTCGGATGCACTACCGCTGTGCTATGCTGGCAAGGAGGGGGATGTTTTTAACTTCCCAACCGATTACCTATTGTAGCATATATATTTAGATTGTCTATAGTCAAGAGCAAAAAAATTTCTTGATGTCGTTGCTCAGGAGATGAGTGGAGTGGGTGAGCACAGCGCCAGTAACTAGAAAAAATAGTCATTTGAATGACTGGTAAAGTTGATAAATTAATATACATAGCAAAAACTAATTCAAATACTGCGCTGGATGCAAAAATTTTTGGTACAGTTTTAAATCTGTACTTTTTTTTGCCCAGCTAGGTAAAGGAACAGACATCAATTATTGTTCTTTACAAATCGGAAGCATGACAGCCTTGATAGGAAGAGATTTATTAAGCCTAGCGGACTTCAGTCCCCAGGAACTTCAAGAAATTCTGCAACTAGCAACCCAACTGAAATCACAAAAGTTGAAGTTGCATTGTAATCAGGTATTAGGTTTGTTATTCTCTAAAGCTTCAACTCGTACGCGAGTCAGTTTTACTGTAGCAATGTACCAACTAGGTGGACAGGTAATTGATCTGAACCCTAATGTCACTCAAGTTAGTCGCGGGGAACCTTTACAGGATACCGCACGAGTATTAGATCGATATTTAGATATTTTGGCAATTCGCACCTTTGCACAGCAGGATTTGGAAACTTTCGCTAGTTATGCTAAAATTCCTGTGATTAACGCTCTCACAGATTCAGAACATCCCTGTCAGATACTAGCGGATTTACTGACAATTCAAGAATGTTTTGGTGAGGTTAATGGTTTAACTTTGACCTATGTAGGCGATGGCAATAACGTAGCTAATTCTCTCATGCTGGGTTGCGCTTTGGCTGGTATAAATGTGAGAGTTGCTACACCTAAAGGCTATGAACCTGATTTGGGAATTGTAGAACAAGCAAGAGCCATTGCAGGGGGTAAAACCGAAGTTCTGATCACTCATGACCCGGAATTAGCCGCCAAGGAGTCTGCTGTACTTTATACTGATGTTTGGGCAAGTATGGGGCAAGAAACAGAAGCAGATCAACGCTTGCCTATTTTTCAACCTTACCAAATTTCCGAACAGTTATTAAGTCTTGCTGACCCAGAGGCAATTGTTTTACACTGCTTACCAGCTCATCGTGGTGAGGAAATCACCGAAGCGGTTCTTGAAGGTTCTCAGTCTCGAGTGTGGGAACAAGCTGAAAATCGCTTACACGCCCAAAAAGCTTTGCTTGCTAGTATCTTAGGTGCAAAGTAAAAAATTATGTATAGGGCAAAAGTTAAGAGCATCATCTTTCTTTTGCCTTTCAAAAACTCTGAACTCACCAAGGAAACACCTTGTTATCTCAGATATTTTGTAGTACAAATGTTCTCAAGACATTTGTATTTACTTTCCCATAAATTTATGGTTATGGAACGTCTCACAGAAGCTCAACAAGAATTATATGACTGGTTAGTAGAATATATCCGAGTTCACCAGTATTCTCCTTCAATTCGGCAAATGATGGCAGCAATGAAGCTGAAATCACCAGCACCAATTCAAAGTCGTTTAGACCATTTACGTACCAAAGGATATCTGGATTGGAACGAGGGGAAGGCGCGGACGATTCGGATTTTGCATCCCGTGAAGCAGGGTATCCCTATTTTAGGTACAATTGCTGCTGGTGGTTTAATAGAACCTTTTACTGATGCTATAGATTATTTAGACTTTTCTCATCTTACTTTACCCCCCCAGACCTACGGTTTACGGGTCGCTGGTGATAGTATGATTGAGGATTTAATTGCTGATGGGGATTTAGTATTTCTGCATCCAGTATTACAACCAGATCAGTTAAAAAATGGTATCATCGTCGCTGCTAGAGTTGATGGATACGGCACTACTTTAAAGCGTTTTTATCGCCGGGATGATCTGGTTACCCTCAAACCTGCTAATCCTAAGTATCAACCTATTGAGGTTCTCGCTACCCAAGTAGAAGTCCAGGGTTCACTGGTTGGGGTGTGGCGAGTTTATTAAGTGGGGACTGGGTGGTGGAGAAAAGATTCCCAATTACCAATGACCAATGACTAATGGCTAATTATCTAGTAGACCATCTACCTAGTTTCAAGCTAAAAGTTCCATCTGTTAGCGAAGCTAAGGGGAATTATCACACTGGTCAAACATCACCAGGATACCCTATCATGCCTGTATCTTTGCAATTACGGCAATATCAACGCCAGGCTATCACTAGTTGGTTTGCCAACAATGGCAGAGGTACGCTGAAAATGGCTACTGGTAGTGGCAAAACTATTACAGCATTAGCGATCGCCTATGAACTATACCAACAGATTGATTTACAAGTGTTGCTGGTGGTGTGTCCTTATCGTCATCTTGTTACTCAATGGGGGAGAGAATGTGAAAAGTTTAACTTACAGCCTATTTTAGCTTTCGAGAATTTACGCGCTTGGCAAAGTCAACTGTCTACGCAACTGTATAATCTGCGTTCCGGTGCGGAAAAATTTATCACTGTGATTACTACCAACTCCACATTAATCAGTGATGGGTTGCAATCTCAACTCAAGTATTTTCCCCCAAAAACTTTAATTATTGGCGATGAAGCCCATAATTTAGGCGCACCGAAGTTAGAAGAAAATTTACCCCGCCGCGTGGGGTTACGTCTGGCTTTATCTGCTACACCGGAAAGGTATTTTGACGATTATGGTACACAATCGTTATTTGATTATTTTGGACCGGTTCTTCAGCCAGAATTTACCTTGAAGGATGCGATCGCCCAGGGAGCTTTGGTACATTATTTGTATTATCCCGTACTCGTCGAGTTAACTGACGCGGAAAGCGTAGCTTATTTAAAGCTGACAAAAAAGATCGGGCGATCGCTATTATATAGAGAACGGGAGAATGGCAAAGGGGAAAACTTGGAAGACCAAGAAGATTTAAAGCCATTATTAATGCAACGCGCCAGGTTAATTGGTGCAGCTTCAAATAAATTAACAGCTTTGCGAGAATTAATGACTACTCGCAGGGAAACTACTCACACTCTTTTTTATTGTAGCGATGGTTCCCAAGAAGCGGGACAGCGTTCATCCTTACGTCAACTCAAAGCCGTTGCTAAAATTCTAGGTGTAGAGTTAGGTTATAGAGTAAGCACTTACACTGCACACACTTCCTTAAAAGAAAGAGAAGTTTTACGCCGTCAATTTGAAACTGGCGAGTTACAGGGTTTAGTCGCAATTCGTTGTTTAGATGAAGGCGTTGATATTCCCGCTATTCAAACCGCCGTGATTTTATCCAGTTCCGGAAATCCTCGTCAGTTTATTCAGCGTCGGGGGCGAGTTTTACGTCCTCACATTGGCAAGGAACGCGCCACTATATTCGATATGATTGTTTTACCACCTGATTTAGATCGGGAAACCATAGAAGTAGAACGCAATCTTTTAAAGAAAGAATTACGCCGCTTAGTAGAGTTTGCAGATTTAGCTGATAACGCCGGGGAAGCCAGAATGCAGTTACTGCATTTACAAAAGCGTTATGGTTTATTAGATATTTGACGAATTTTAGTCATGACTCAGGCGCTCAATATTTCTATGTTTCTTTTTACATCTACATACAAAACCAAAAAAATGTAAATTTTTTTTATAAGTTGGGGAATAAATGGGGCGTAATATGGGAAGATGATCATAAGGTTAATTATAATCGGTTGTGACTGCAAATAAAAATTTTCATAATACCCCATTATGATGAAAATCTAACCTAATTTTAGCA
>NZ_JAQMUH010000056.1:0-3360 GCF_028331025.1 Anabaenopsis arnoldii
GAACCATTCAAGTCTGCTGAATATATTTTCCCAGACTTAGACCTAAATAAACCTCTGTTGATTCTTTTACCTAAATAGTGTTCATGCTTTTTGATAGGTTCAAAATCTAGAAAACTACATTTTGAAGTGTAGCTCTCTTCAGTTGACTATTGAAAAAGGCTTGACGACATAAATAAACAGCACAGTTGAATAGGTTTTTTGATAAAAAAGACATTTGATCAATCACCCCAAACCACTTGTTATTTCCTTTGATTATGTGTCGTTCAACTAATCGCATTCTGACTCCAGGCATTTAAGAATGCACTTGTGTTTTTCTTTTCCTTCTTCTTAGACCATAGATTCTCCCACAGAAAGCGTACAAGCCTTTATGCTTGACCGTCTAAATTGCTTTTATTTTCAGCACTAGATACTCTGGTATAAATCACAACTCATTCAAAGGTTTTTTGTACATCAACGATGACTCTACCTGTAGGAAGCTGAGTAGCTTTAAGTTCACCACGTTTCCACATCCTCCAAGCAGTCTGGTAAATTATTCCCTTTGATTTAGCGTAGTCAGATAGTTTCATTCCCAAAATATCCCATAAATGATTACATCTGACTATATCTGATTATATTTTGATCATTTAAACCTTATACTCCTCACCGAAAGACCTTTCTCTGTCATCTTGAAGACATTGGTCAAGATGTATTAAGCTAAACGACAACTGATATTCATGATGTACACCCATCTGTCTATATATCAGTCATACCTTGTATTTGCTATCACATCAATTGCTGAATAAATCTGGGAAGAGGAATCGGATTCCTTGCATGAGCAAGGTTAATAATTTTTACGGAGTCAGTCAGTATGTTAAAGCAAATTTTTAAAGGTAGCTCAGTTTTGTTTTTGTTGCTTGCAGGTAATCTTTCAGCTCTTGCACAAACTCCAGAATCAAGACCTCAAACTCAACTGTCTAGAGGGATCTCGGAACAATTTCAACAGTCTCAAGGACAAACTACTGTCAGCCCCGAAGAACTGCAAAAATTTGCCAGCATTCTCCCCAGGTTACAGGAAATTGCCGAAACAGGGCAACAGAGAAGTCTACAAATTATTGAGCAATCACCCCTAAGCGTAGAGAGATTTCAAGAGCTGTCCCAAGCACAACAAACACCCGGTACTCAACCGTCTTCACCAGCTACTCAAGAGGAGCAACAGTCTTTTAACCAAGTAGCCGCCCAGGTTCAGTCAATCCAACAGGAAACCGTGTTGCAACAGCAGGAAGCTGTACAGGCTGGGGGTCTAGAACTCAACCGCTTTAATGAGATATTTATCGCCGTTCAGCAAGACCCGGCTTTGCAACAACAACTACAGCAGCTAATTCAGAACAATTAGCCGTTAATTATCGGCGTGGTTTTTTCTGAGAAACAGTCATAACCGGTAGAGTACTACTAGAGGATTGGGGAGGTAAATAATGTTGTACTTCCGCCGCATCCGGTAGGGGTTGTCGTTGCTGGATACGCCATAACTTAAAAGCTAGACTAATCCCAGCAGTTCCCAGACCCACAGCAAATAATGACCAACTATCATCCAGTCCACCAATCAGGGCATCTACCACGCCTATGGTCATCAATACGCTGATGATGGGATCTTTTCTGTAGGCTGACTTTAAAAAACGAGGTAATACAGCATTCATCACAGCTTGGTTTGTCCAGATTACCTGAGGTTTAACTTGATCAACAATAACTTACACATTAACTGCCATTGTGACGATATGCATCTAGCTAACTAGATTTTTTTTGCGCCATAGATGGCAAGTTGTGCAAGCGGGTATGCTATTAGGTAGAGATACGGTCAAAACCAGCTAAAACAACTAGCTGGTTAAAACACTATTAAACTAAGCCGGTCAGTCACCCGACCGACTCGTCTTCAAAACCGTACGTGAGACTTTCGCTTCATACGGCTCCTCAATGATATGGTTCTTGTCATGAATACCTACAAGACTTCCATCACTGGCTGTCTTCTTGTCGTGGCAATGTCTGTGTAATAGTTGTAGATTTTTGTATTCATCCTTACCACCTTTGGAAAGGGGTAAGATGTGGTCTACTTCCATTACATCCCCGTCCCTAAAGTAATGCCCACATTCTGGACATTTACCCTTTTGCCTTTTAAGTAGGGTCGCTACTCTTTTATTGGCTTCGGGATGGTTTGTCATTCTTGAACTCCAATATACCCAATCACCGTTAAATGGTGAGGCGTTGCCTTTAACCTTGATATGACGTACAATGGGGGTTTCTAGGTGTCTATACAGTTTGATGAATTTATCATCCATCTTTGCTGCAAACTCCCAATTATTGCCTCCACTTGTACGCCAGTATTTATTGGCTATCCATTTATCAGATTTATTGGGGTGTCGGCGTTTTGCCCATCTGTAAAGCCGTCGGTAAACCTGACTAGAAATATTGCTGAAGATTTCTTTACTTACTACGGATGAGTAATAATTACACCATCCCCGAATTATCGGGTTAAGTTTACTTATCAATCCCATTTGTGGTGTTGGTAAGTTTCCTTTAATAGTGCTAGAAATCTTTTCGTAATGATTCTTAACAGATTTCTTGGATGGGATGATGATGGTTTTAAATCCTAATATTTCCTTGTGGGTATTCAATCCTGAGTTGTATTTGCCAACTGAGTATTGCCTCACATTGAAGCCAAGAAAGTCGAATCCTGGTTTCTCCGATTGGTGTTCATACAGGGTGTGAGCCAATCTGGTCTTACTAGGTTTTAATTCCAATCCCATTTCATTTAGCCATTTAACTAAGATTTCCCTACATTGTTCAATTACTGTCAGATTTTCATGCAGAATGACAAAATCATCTGCATATCTAATGATTGATATTGCATTAGCCTTATCCCTTTTAGAACCTTTACCTGGTAATTTTGAAGTATATTCTTTAAGAATTTCTTCCATACCGTGTAAGGCTACATTTGCCAAGATAGGGGATATAACACCACCTTGTGGTGTGCCTTCTTCTGTAGGAAATAAGACTCTGCTATCAACCACACCTGCTTTTAACCACGCCTTTATCTGACGACGTAGTTTGGGGTAGGTGTTCAGTTTCTGTAACAATGCTTGATGATTAATCTTGTCAAAGCATTTTGCAATATCAGCATCTAATACAAATTTGGGTTTTTGTTTAATAGACATGAATATTGCTTGTATGGCATCATGACATGAGCGTCCTGGTCTAAATCCGTATGAATTAGGTTCAAACTTTGCTTCCCATTCTGGCTCTAAAGCTAATTTGACAAGTGCTTGTAATGCCCTATCATACATTGTAGGTATTCCTAGTGGTCTTTTCTCATCCCTACCTGGTTTGTCA
>NZ_JAQMUH010000057.1:0-10400 GCF_028331025.1 Anabaenopsis arnoldii
GGACAGCGCTTCCATGCACTTAAATCAGGTCGTCGTGAAGGTCGGGTGAACATAATTGCCGCGCTGTGTAACCATCAGCTGATAGCTCCTTTCACTGTTGAGGGTGCGTGTAATCGAATAGTATTTGAGACTTGGCTTGAAACTTGTTTGCTTCCCACACTCAAACGGGACTGGTTGTGGTGATGGATAATGCCACATTTCATAAAGGTGGGCGCATTCAAGAACTGATTGAGGATGCAGGGTGTGACGTGTTCTACCACCTTATTCTCCAGACCTGAATCAGATTGAAAAATGTTGGTCTTGGTTAAAAAGTCGAATCCGCACGAGATGCCCTTTTTGCGTCCTAACCTCCTTGGCGGTTGCTATATTTTCCCAGTGATGCAAGATATAGCGGTTCCCAGTCTAATGAGGTACACTGATTAAGATAAGGCTGTCCATCTACTTAATGGTAAAAATGAAAGCATATTCTCTCGACTTTCGCCAAAAAATATTTGATACATACTTGGAAAGTGGAATATCACAACGTCAATTAGCAAAAAGATTCTGTGTAAGTTTAAGTTTTGTGGAGAAATTACTAAAGCAATATAGAGAAACACAAAGTATTGCTCCTAAACGGAGGACAAAACAAACTCCTACAAAGCTAAATTCTCAACAACTTAATATTCTCCAAGAAATAGTTGAAGCCAAGAATGATGCCACCTTGGGAGAAATTCGCTTAATTCTTCAAGAAAGAACAGGAATAACAATTGGTATATCTACAGTAGACCGGATGTTACAGAAGATGGAAATTAGCCTAAAAAAAAACATTGCACGCCTCCGAAAAAGAGACCCAAAGAGTTCAATCATTAAGAGTAGAATTCTGGCATCAGCTTCAGGGCATACCTGCTGAAAACCTTATATTTCTTGATGAATCGGGAGCTAATCTGTCTTTAATATAGAATTTCCCATGCTCGTGAGGTACAATTTTTTTTAGTTTGAGGGAATAGGGAACAGGGAATTGGTGTGTACTCCATGAACCTGAAAAAGGCTATAGAGGATATTTATAATTGGTTTACCCATTGTTGTTACTGTACCTCACTAGACTGACAAAGGCTATAAGATAAAAACAGATTTTTATTCAGAAGATCATGCAAGCATACAAACTCAAAGTAAAAATTGATTCATCTAATTGAGGAATTAACCAACTCTCCTTGACTGACTTAAACAACTAAGGGGTTTGAGATTGAAAATCAATCTTTGCTTTGTATTGCTTGATCTGTTCGTGAATCGCGTGTTGGTCGTCACCAGTGAGCAAAACAATCATCCTCTCACCCGCCATGATTGCCGTAATTGGCTGCTAACAGTATAAGTTCAATAGGTTATGATGCACTTACTCAGAAAAATTAACAACTTCCAGGGGAATAATGGTACAAACTAGTTAAATATTTGCGTAAATATTTGTAAACTATTAACAGCCCAGCAGCCACACGTCACATCTTGTTAAGGACTGATCATGAAACAACTTGTAATCGCGGAGCGCGTAGGCCTAATTGGCCACATCGTGTCAATGGTCTTTGGATTGGTAGGCATACTAATAGTAGTGCCGAATGCCGAAGTAATTTTCCATTTCTCTGAAATTGGACAAACTGCCATGCAGTGGAGTATGGCGGGAGGTGGTGTGGTCTATATGATCTTGGGAACCGCAGCTGTATTTTTGTATGGTTTGCGCACCTTGGGGTTAGGGAGAATTTTGGCATTTATGCTGCCAGCAATATTGATTTCCCTGACCAGTGAACTACTGGGAACCAGTACAGGATTTCCTTTCGGTCACTATAGCTATTTGAGCGGCTTGGGCTATAAAATTTCTGGTTTAGTGCCCTTCACAATTCCCCTATCATGGTTTTATTTGGGATGCGTTTCATACCTACTAGCCCGTGCTGGGTTAGAAGTGGACACAAAACCGGGCTGGTGGCGACATATTGTTGCTATTGCTTTAGGTTCCTTGCTGTTGACTTCCTGGGATTTTGTGCTTGATCCTGCCATGAGCCAAACTTCTCTACCCTTCTGGTATTGGCATCAACCGGGGGCTTTCTTTGGAATGCCTTATCAAAACTTTGCGGGTTGGTGGGGTACTGGTGCGGTGTTTATGACCGTCTCCGCCTTACTATGGAAAAACAACCCCATCAAATTTGAGCGATCGCAGCTGAATTTACCCTTAGTAGTATATTTAGCCAACTTTGGCTTTGCTACAGTCATGAGTTTAGCGGCGGGATTCTCCATCCCGGTAGTATTGGGCTGTTTCCTAGGAGTAGCCCCTGCGCTAGCACTGTGGTTAAAAGGGTCAGCAGTATCTAACCAAACTGATACCCAATCAACCACCAACCAAATTTCAGTGGCAAACATCGAAGTTGCCTTGAAATAAAATTAGGGGACAGGAAGACTACCGAAGACAAGGAAAAACTCATGTCTCCTGCCCAATTTTTTGTGTAATCACCATTTTCATTGCTAGATATTTTTATTGTGGAAAACGCTTTAACAGTAGAAAGCGTCATAACTTTTCTATTGCTACTTATTCAAATACCAGCAACGGCGATTTTACTTTCCCGTCTGTTGAAGGGGCCAAGAAGGTATCCCCCCATATCACCCCAACAGCCAACACCGGAACTTCTCGGTAGTGTGAGCGTTGTAGTTCCCACCCTTAACGAAGCCCTGCGTATTAGTCCGCTGTTATCTGGCTTAAGCCGCCAAAGTTACGAAGTGCGGGAAATTATTGTTGTAGACAGTAATTCCCAAGATGGAACCCCGGACTTAGTGAAAACTGCACAGCAGCAAGATCCGCGCTTTCGGTTAATCACAGATGACCCCTTACCGCCTAATTGGGTAGGTCGTCCCTGGGCTTTACATAACGGATTTTTGTATAGTTCCGAAGCAAGTAAGTGGTTTCTGGGGATGGATGCTGACACCCAACCACATCCGGGACTAGTTGCTAGTTTGGTGAAAACCGCAGAGGCCCAGGGATATGATTTAATTTCCCTCTCACCCCAGTTCATTCTCAAGTATCCCGGTGAATGCTGGCTGCAACCGGCATTATTAATGACTTTGCTTTATCGCTTCGACCCGGCGGGAATTACCACGACCCAGCCGGAAAGGGTGATGGCTAATGGTCAATGCTTTTTGTGTCGCCGTTCTGTTTTGGCTGCCGTCAGTGGTTATACTAGTGCTAGTAGTTCTTTTTGTGATGATGTCACCTTGGCGCGACATATTGCACAGCAAGGGTTTAAAGTAGGTTTTCTGGATGGCTCCCAGGTGCTGAAAGTGCGGATGTATGAGGGAGCAAGGGAAACTTGGAAGGAATGGGGTCGCAGTCTGGATTTAAAAGACGCATCTTTACCTGGTCAAGTGTGGGGCGATTTATGGTTACTCTGTGCAGTGCAAGGTTTACCTGTATTCCTTGTCCCTACTTGCTTGTTAGTTTCCTCCCCACCCCTATTATTGGGGTTAAATGTATTTCTGTTGGTTATTCGTTTTGCTCTGGTTTTTGCGATCGCACCTTCTTACGATCGCAAAACTGCTCAAGGTGGTTGGTTATTTTGGCTTTCTCCCTTAGCTGACCCCCTAGCTGTATTCCGAATCTTCCTTTCAGCATTGCGCACCCCCAGGGAATGGCGAGGGAGGAAGTATAACTGATTGCTTAGTTATATTTCATTTTCCGTTTCTAGGCGATCGCCTCGTTCTAGCTCCCAGAGAATTTGATTTCCTTCTCGTCTTACCCGTGACACAATCCAGTTGCGCCAGCGCCACTCGTCTCCCCGACTAGTGACGGCGCTGGCGTGGACATCCATCAAGTCTGCTAGTTCCGAACTGGTAATTAAATAGCCTTTTTCGGCAATTTCGTCAGCTATACGCAGAGTCTCCACCAAGTTTCTCAGTTGTTTGACCCTTGTTGTCGATAGTTGTTCTTCATTTGTGGCCGCATCTGTTACAGTGGATGGTTCCATGGCATTCATATCTGACATAAAAGTACTGTGTTCTTGTGTACTTTTGTGAACTATTGTAGATTTAGATTCATAACAGGCTACCTTTTCCCTGTCGCCTTCACCTAAAGAATGTAAAGATTTATAGGAATCAGTAGGAGATAGTTCTTGTAGAGATGGGATTTGACCGCTAGCAAATGAGCGAGCAATCACATCACAGCGCTCGTTACCTATGTTACCAGAATGCCCGCGCACGTGCTGCCAATTTATTTGTGGAGTATTCAGTTGATCGAGAATTTCTAATAGGTCTTGGTTCTGGACGGGTTTACCATCAGCCTTTTTCCAGCCTTTTTTTTTCCATCCTGGTAACCACTTGGTGACACACTTAATCAGATATTCACTATCGGTATACAGGGTAATGGGTTCACTTTGTCGATATTCATGGAAGAATTTTAAAGCTGAGATCGCCGCTGTCATCTCCATCTTATTATTAGTCGTATAATTGACAGCATCACCCATTTCATGAACTGCGCCATCGGTAAAATAAGCTACTACACCCCAACCCCCAGGACCAGGGTTACCAGTGCAAGCGCCATCGGTGTATATAGTTTGAATTTTGCGTTGGTTGGACATAGTGCGGATTTGATAAAATATACAACCTTACTCCCAACCCATCTCCTGAGCAAGGAGAAGGGAGAATTTGATACAGGTCAGAAGCGAGGTGAGGTGAGAAACCTTTTGTTGTATGTTACTTAATTTCCAGTCCCAGTACCTGAGATGAGGACAATTCCCCAAGTGATCTAAGATTGTTGGGTATTCTCTATTTGATTTTCTTCTTGCCAGCAGAACGATGATTGAAGTCGAACATCTGTGTAAAACTTACGGTTCTACCCCAGCTATTGATGATGTTACCTTTAGGGTTGAACCAGGGGAAATTTTAGGATTTTTGGGACCCAATGGTGCGGGTAAAACTACAACCATGCGGATTTTAGCGGGTTATTTACCAGCTACCAAGGGTAAAGCCGCAATTGCTGGCTTTGATGTTCATGAAAATTCCCTCGCAGTTCGTCAACGCATTGGTTATTTACCGGAAACACCGCCGTTATATCCAGAAATGACCGTGGAGGGATTCTTAGATTTTGTCGCACAAATTAAAGGTGTTCCTGCGGGCGATCGCCCCCAGAAGGTGACAGCAGCGATTAAACGCTGTAACTTAGAAGATAAGCGCCAAGTAATTATCCGCAAACTATCTAAAGGATACCGCCAAAGAGTCGGCATTGCTCAAGCGATCGTCCACGACCCACCAGTAATTATTTTAGATGAACCCACTGTGGGACTTGACCCCCGACAAATTATTGAAGTCCGCAATTTAATTAAAAGTCTCGCTGGTACTCACACCATTATTCTGTCTACCCACATTTTGCCGGAGGTGAGTATGACTTGTAGCCGTGTCGCTATTATCAACGGGGGTAAAATTGTGGCCACGAATACACCAGAAAACCTGATGACCCAGTTATCAGGTGGGTCAGCATATGAAATAGAAATTGAGGGAGATGGTGATTTAGCAACACAAACTTTGCAAAATATCCCCGGTGTAAGTCTGGTAGAATCTGTTTCTAGTAATCATCCATGTGATGACAACCGCGCTCACTTGCGGGTAATTTCCCAACCTGGAATGGAAGCGGGAAAAGATATTGCTGCAACATTGGTCACTGCGGGTTGGGGATTACATGAAATGCGACGTGTTAGCGCTACCCTAGAAGATGTATTTTTGCAATTGACTACAGCAGAAAAAAATCTAGATTCAGATTCACCAAACTAAGGAGCTTTAATGGGTATAGTGCTGAGTAATATTATTGCTATTTATCGCCGAGAGTTACAGAGTTATTTTATCTCTCCCTTTGCCTATGCGATCGCCAGTGTATTTTGGTTGATAGCGGGGTTATTCTTTGTAACAATTTTAGTAGGGCCTGATGGGATTTTACCAACAGTTGCCCAAATCGACCTCCAAGGACAACAGCTAAATATACCAATCCCACCTATAGATGTCCCCTATGAGTTTATCCGTGCATTCCTGGATAGATTGGGGTGGTTACTGTTATTTATCTTACCAATACTGTCTATGGGATTGTATGGGTCAGAACGCAAGCTGGGTACTTTGGAACTGTTAGCCACCTCACCAGTGACTAACTGGGCGGTAGCAGTGGGTAAATTATTAGGTGTACTCACATTTTTTACTACTCTGATTGTACCCTTATTCATCTTGCAGGCGATCGCCATCAGTGCATCTAACCCACCTATGTCGCCCACAATTACCTTACTAGGGAATTTGGGCTTAATTTTACTAGCTGCGGCAATATTATCATTAGGAATGTTTATTTCCTCCCTGACCGACAGCACTATTTTATCTGCTGTCCTCACCTTCGCGGTAATTTTATTATTATTGTTTGTTGATGTGATTGCTAAGGGGATGGGTGGAACTATGGGAGAAATAATAGGTCATTTCTCATTATTAAAACATTACAATACTCTGATTCAAGGTATTTTCGATAGCAGCGCCGTGATTTTATTCAGTAGTTATATATTCTTGGGTATTTTTCTCACGGCCCAGTCAATTGATGCACTGCGTTTTGGGCGGCGGTAATTAGGGAACCAATGACTAATCAGTAATTACAAATGAAAATTATCAAAAAAAACCAACCGGTAAAATACTTATTTTTTTTAGGATTATTTTTACTTGCTGTCGGGTTAACATCTGGAATAGTGGCGGAAACCTGGGGAATCATCCCCCTGATATTCCTGATTACAGGAACTATTACCCTTAGTTTGTGGATAGTATTGCAAAGTCAGCAATATCAATGGTGGAATAGTCGTTCCACCCAAGCAGGTGCTAATGCTGTGATTGTCATTGTAGCTGTATTCGCAATTGTGGGGTTACTTAACTTTTTGGGCACTCGTTATTACCTGCGTCAAGACTTAACAGAAACCCAATTATTTAGCCTAGCACCTCAATCTCAAGAATTAGTCAGGAGGTTAGAAAAACCAGTTAAAGTATGGGTATTTGATGTTAACAGAAATCCCCTAGACAAGGAACTACTAGAAAACTATGGGCGAGAAAGTTCCAAGTTTGAATTTGAGTATGTAGACCCCCAAGCTAGACCAACTCTAGCAAACAAATTTGGTGTTCAAGATTATGGGGAAGTGTACCTAGAATCGGGAGATAACCGCCAATTAGTCCAAAAACTAAATATCAATGAACGGTTGTCAGAAATTAGATTAACAAATCGTCTGCAACAAGTTAACAGTACAAGCACAACTCCAGTTTACTTTGTGCAAGGTCATGGCGAACATTCCTTAACATCAGGTCAAGGGGGAATTTCACAAGCCATTCAGGGATTAAGCAATATAAATTATAGTGGTTCACCACTGAATTTAGGAGAAAAATCTCAAGTTCCAAAAGATGTATCTGTTGTAGTCGTAGCTGGTGCTAAACGAGAATTATTTGATAGCGAGGTCAAGGCCTTACAAGATTATCTGAATGGTGGTGGAAATGTCCTATTAATGATTGACCCCAATACTAAGACTAATCTTGAGGGTTTACTTAAAGAATGGGGTGTTATTTTAGACAATCGTTTAGCTGTGGATGTTTCTGGATCTGCTGTAGGACTAGGCCCAGCTGTTCCGATTGTCACTGATTATGGACAACATCCTATTACGCAAGAGTTTGGTAATGGTATTTCCTTTTATCGATTAGCAAGACCTTTAGAAATTAACCCTGTAGCTGGAATTAAATCAACTATTTTACTACAAACTAAACCCTATCCTGACAGTTGGGCTGAAAGCGACCAGGAAAGCGAAAAATTAGAGTTTAACCCCGAAACAGATATCCCCGGACCTCTGACTTTAGGTGTGGCTTTGACTAAAACAATACCAACCACACCCACTGAAGGGGAAGAAAAACCCCCAGCACCGAGGATGGAATCCCGGTTAGTAGTGATTGGAGATTCGGAATTTGCTACTGATGGCTTATTTGAACAGCAACTAAATGGGGATGTGTTTCTTAACTCGGTGACTTGGTTAAGTCAACAAGACCAACAACCCCTTTCTATTCGTCCGAAGGAACCCAGAAATCGCCGGATTAACTTGAGCGTTTTCCAAACCACTATGTTAGCACTTTCATCTTTATTACTATTACCATTATTGGGGTTGGTAACGGCGGTTATTATTTGGTGGAAGCGGAGATAATCAAGACATATGAAATTACCACGCACAACTTTAGTTTTAATGTTTCTGGCTCTGGGTTTGGGTGGTTTTGTCTATTTCTATGAAATTAAAGGTACAACGCAGGGAGAAGAATTACAGGCGCAAAAGCAGCAAATTTTTACCTTTACAGAAGATGATATAGAATCTTTGACCATTCAGAAACAAGATGTCACCGTCAGTTTAGAACGCCGCACCCCATCAACAGAACCGCAATGGTTGTTAACATCTCCTTCCATAGAACCAGCTAATGATGCGATCGTTGCTTACTTAACGAATTTATTAGTTAATGGTGAAAGCGATCGCACATTAGAAGTTACACCTAATGAATTAGAGGAATTTGGTTTTAGTCAACCCTTGGCCAGGATTAATATTAAGTTGAAAAACCAGAAGACACACCAACTAATTTTAGGTAACTCTGACTTTAACAGTCGGTTTTTATATGCTCAAACTGAGGAGAATCAAGAAGAAAATGGTAAGATAAATGTCATACTTGTATCCACAGATTTTCAAAATGCTGTAAATCGGGAAGTTTCAGAATGGCAAGAACCAAAATATAATAGTGAGGCTCAAACAAACTCAGAAGATGAACTTATTAAAAATTAGGCGATCGCCACATTAAAACATAAAAAGCAGCGACAGAAAAATTAAACATCAACCTAGTACATGACCCAACCCACCGCCACTTTACTTATTTCCTGTCCTGACCAGAGAGGACTAGTTGCCAAATTTGCCAACTTTATCTATGCTAATGGTGGTAATATTATCCATGCAGACCAACATACGGACTTTTCGGCTGGATTATTTCTGACCCGGATAGAATGGCAGTTAGAGGGATTTAATTTACCACGAGAGCTGATTGGCCCTGCATTTAATGCGATCGCTCAACCTTTAAATGCTAAATGGCAATTACATTTTTCTGATACTATACCACGTATTGCTATATGGGTGAGTCGGCAAGACCATTGTTTATTTGATTTAATTTGGCGACAAAGAGCTAAGGAGTTCGCTGCTGAGGTTCCCTTAATTATTAGTAACCATGGTCAACTTAAGGAAGTAGCAGAGCAATTTGGTATTGATTTTTATCATATTCCTATTACTAAAGATAATAAGGCGGAACAGGAAGCCCAACAGCTAGAACTACTACAGAAATATAAGATTGATTTGGTAGTTTTAGCTAAATATATGCAGATTGTTAGTGCTGATTTTGTGGCTGGGTTTCCCCAAATTATCAATATTCATCATTCATTTTTACCGGCTTTTGTGGGTGCAAATCCCTATCACCGAGCTTTTGAACGTGGGGTAAAAATTATTGGTGCTACTGCTCACTATGCTACACCTGATTTAGATGCGGGTCCGATTATTGAGCAGGATGTGGTGCGAGTTAGTCACCGGGATGAGGTTGAGGATTTAATTAGGAAGGGTAAAGATTTAGAAAGGGTGGTTTTAGCTAGAGCGGTACGGTTACATCTGCAAAATCGGGTATTGGTCTATTCTAATAGGACGGTGGTATTTGAGTGATGATTATTGGTTGAGGGTTGAGGGTTGAGGGTTGAGGGTTGAGGGTTGAGGGTTAAATCAGACTGGGTATTAATTCTCACATTAATAATAAAAGTAAGGGCGATCGCCCCTCAAACCATAGGTATTAATCCTCACATTAATAACCACAACTAACGGCGATCGACTTGATTGGATATTAAGATGATTTATCTTGTCAAATATCTGCCCTAGGATAGATGACAAAATTACCTCAATAGTATAATTGATATTTAAATCTAGCATTTCCCATGCTCGTGAGGTACATTTTTTTTAGTTTGAGGGAACACCGGAACACCGGAATAGGGAATTGGGAATTGGGAATTGGGAATTGGTGTGTACTTCATGAGACTGAAAAAGGCTTTATAAAAAATTAATTACATTATTTAAAATTAAATTAATTATGGTATTTTTTGTACTATGAAGCGTAATTAAGCCAGTTCAAAACCTGAATTTTTACACCCCCGCCATTCCCCATGCTATCTACTACCCATAACACCCTTACCCCCGTGGCTATTGTATTTATTGATTCCACTGTATCCGACTATCAAACCCTCGCTGCGGGTGTTATACCAGGTATAACCACTGTTATCCTCAATCCTGATGAGGATGGTATAACTCAAATTACAAGATTTTTAGCACAGCATCCCC
>NZ_JAQMUH010000058.1:0-10510 GCF_028331025.1 Anabaenopsis arnoldii
AAATTTTGTGCATAACCACCTAACCAATTCAAATCCGAATCGGACAAGTCGGTCAGGGTGGGGAAAGACAATACGTTGGATATCGCCGTCGATGATTCGTTCCAGAATGGCGAGGAATTTTTTCCGTTTAAAATTGAGTCCCCTTCCAACTTCTGAAATAATTTCAGCCTCTGGATATCTTGTGCGTAAGTGTTCAAGTTGTCGTTTTCCTTGGGAGTGACATGCTGCATCAAAACTTCATTAAATCAACTACTTTTAGTCTAGCGTGATTTAGTAATATTTCCTCGTTTTAAGCAACTAATTTACAATTAGTTACACGTCTCTAGGGGAGACGGATCAAACAAGAATCCCCGTCACCAAGCATACGGGAAGTGTCAATTGGGTCAATCTGTCAGTAGGCGAATTTGAATGTCCTGGTAAAACTCGTCTTGTAATAACTCGACTTTAGATTGAGACGACAGCAGTAGTAAAGCCCAAAAAACGCTAACTAGGGGGCGGTTTTCTGACTCATGGCTAGAAGTATTTTGCTGTGCTTGCTTTGTTTGAGTCCACAAATCTACCAGTTGTTCTAGACTCAAACAATTTTCTCCTAATAATAGCTCTGTTCTAGAAGAATGCAACACTTGCTCTAGTTCTCCAGCTACCTCGGTCAAATTTTCCTGGTGAGCTAACTCTAGGGCCTGCCGCATATTTTGGCATCTGGGGTGACGGTGGGGGGAAACACGCTTACTAGATTTCTCAACCAGTTTTAGCTGGTGCGCCATAATTTGCAATTGCTTGATTAACTCTTGCACAGTCACACGACGCTTTGGCGGTGGCATTGCTGAGGGACGGCGCCGCAAGTGCCGCTCTAATTGCAGACGATGAGCATGATGTAATAACCCACCTTCACTGAATAAGATGGCATCATCTGCTATATCATCCTCGACCTCTTCCACTGAAGATAATTGCATCAAAGTGTTGGCCTTAAATAAGACTAGCATCGATGCTGACAAAAAAGCTTGTCCTGATTGCGACAAATCTGACTCATAGCCTTTAGGTGTGTCCTCCGGTGCCATTAATTCTAGGTAACGGTCAATCACCTTAATTACTTCAACATCCCAAGGATCGATGTCGCCTTGTTCAGCCTGCTCAATGAGCTGTGTAATTGTTGCTAATAACTCGGAAGCATCCATAAAATTTACGAAAAACCTTAATCAAAGATTTTCTGGATATATTTAACTTTCCCCTACGTCAAGTAGCAACATCCAAGTAATCTCAAACTTTCTGGATGGGATCGAGGCACAGCCGTTTGTGCCTGTAGTTTTAGGACTTTGGACTAAGACTACAAAGGTAAAACAGTAGATTTATTGAGTATTTTATGAACGGTGATCAGTTTTTATGATTTAAATTTCACAAACCAACCGCGATGCCTAGTCTCCAGGCATCGCGGATTTTAGATAAAAATCTAAAATCCCCAATCGATATTAGCGATTCACAGCCGCAGCTTCTCGCGCCGCAGTCGCTTGATCTGGGTGTATACCTAAACGTGTGAGATTAATCCGTCCTTTATTGTCAATTTCTCGCACTTTGACAATTACTTCATCTCCAACGGCCACTTCATCTTCAACTTTGCCAACGCGATAGTCAGCTAGTTGAGAAATGTGAATCATACCTTCTTTTCCAGGCAGAAATTCTACAAATGCACCAATGGGAATAATCCGAGTCACACGCCCTACATAAACATCACCTTCATTTAACTTACGAGTCATACCTTGAATGATGTTACGGGCTTTCTTAGCGCGGCTTTCATCCACAGCGGAAATGGTGACGGTTCCATCGTCTTCAATGTCAATCTTAGCACCAGTGTCTTCAGTAATAGCCTTAATTGTTTTCCCTCCAGGCCCAATCACCAGACCAATCATGTCTGAATCAATCTTGATAGTCAATAAACGCGGGGCATAGGGTGAGGTTTCAGGACGTGCTTCTTGGATAGTCTCGAGCATTTTCTCCAGAATATGCAACCGGGCTGATTTAGCTTGGTGGATGGCTTGGGCAATAATCTCCAATGACAGACCGGGGATTTTCATATCCATTTGCAAGGCGGTAATACCGGTATCTGTCCCGGCTACCTTAAAGTCCATATCGCCTAAAAAGTCCTCAATGCCCTGAATATCAGTGAGAACTCGCACCTCGTCATCTTCTTTAATCAAACCCATTGCAGCACCGCTCACGGGTTTGATAATTGGTACACCAGCAGCCATCAATGATAGAGTGGAACCACACACCGAACCCATAGAAGTAGAACCGTTAGAAGAAAGCACTTCCGATACGACACGAATCACGTAAGGGAATTTTTCTTTTGGTGGTAGCACAGGTATCAGCGCCCGCTCTGCTAAAGCACCATGACCAATTTCGCGCCTTCCTGGAAAACGCATAGGTTTAGTTTCCCCCACGGAGAAAGGCGGAAAGTTGTAATGATGCAGGTAGCGTTTACATTGGTCTGATTGCAAGTCGTCGTTGAGACTTTGAGCATCTCCAGGAGTACCAAGGGTGCAAGTGGATAGTACTTGGGTTAATCCCCTGTTAAATAAACCACTACCATGGACTCGTTTGGGTAACACATCAACTTGACAAGAAACAGGACGGACTTCATCGAGTTTGCGACCGTCAACGCGGACGTTATCTTCAATGATTTGACGACGCATCAAGTGCTTGGTTATGTCTTTAAAGTGATTACCTATTCCTTTACCGTTTGCGATCGCAGCAACTCGAACCTCATCTTCTTCTGGTAATTCCTCGATCGCACTAGTAATTTTTTCCTTCACAGCGTCCAACGCTTCATCCCGTTGGGCTTTGCTGTATTCAAACTGAGATAGGATTTTCTTAATCTCATCGCTGGCGCGATCGCGGATAAAATTGCTCACAGTCAGGTCTACCTCTGGTGCTTCTCCTTGCACAACTTGCAGACCCATTTCCGCCAATAAATCTTCCTGGGCTTGGATTAAATCTCTAACTGCTTCGTAACCAAAATCAATTGCTTCGATAATATCTTGCTCTGGCAATTGATTGGCTCCCGCCTCCACCATGATCACACCGTGGGGTGAACCAGCCACTATCAGATCCAAGTCTCCGCTTTGAATTTCTGCATAGGTAGGGTTAATAATAAAATCATCACCCACTAAGCCTACCCGTACTGCTGCCATAGGCCCATTAAAGGGAATTTGTGCTATCAGGGTAGCAATAGACGCCCCAGTAACTGCGAGGACATCTGGTGGTACCAACTCATCCATGGACAGCGTAAAAGCAATAATTTGCAGGTCATCCCGCAACCATGAAGGAAACAAAGGCCTCATGGGACGGTCTATCAACCGGCTAGTCAGAATTGTTTTCTCTGGTGGACGTCCCTCTCGCCGCATTATCCCTCCGGGAATCCTACCTGCAGCATACAGTCGTTCTTCGTAATCTACTGTCAGGGGAAGAAAATCAATTCCTTCTCGACCCTTTGCTCGCGTAGCGGTTACTAAAACAGATGTGTCCCCCGATTCTATCAGAACTGACCCACCAGCCTGGGGAGCTAGTAAGCCCACTTTTAGTCTAATATCCCTACCATCGAAGGATATTGACTTATCAACTTCTGCCATTCAGTTTTTTTTCCTTCTCTTTCTCTATTCTCTCTCTGTGGCAATCCTAACATTTATGCTCTCAGACTGACTTCTAGTACACACAAAGATAAATAAGTCCTTGAGCACCAAGCACGATATAATATTATCCTCTTATCCTCCCCGCTAACTGCCCAGAGCATAGCTTCACTGTCAGGTTTGCTGCTATCACCAGCATATAGCCTTTTTCAGGCTCATGAAGTACACACCAATTCCCTATTCCCTATTCCCTGTTCCCTGTTCGCTGTTCCCTGTTCCCTCAAACTAAAAAAATGTACCTCACGAGCATGGGAAATACTATATATTCGCCCAGAAACCTTTCTCAACCCTGACCGCGTAAGCCTGGTTGTACAATAAAACCAGCGTTGCAAATATCCCCCGCATACTGGGGAAGTTTGGCTGCATATCAAATACCGCCAAGAGATTTATTAGTTTATTTTACAGGAACTTTAGTAGTTAAAAGATGACAATTTTACACGGAAATTGGTTAGGAAAGCCTGAAAATAGTTGTTTATTTATTTGGGGAGAAACTTGGCGTTCATCGCGCATAAACATCGAGACTAGTGCATCTCCACACACACCACTACATCCACTGGCTATCAACCCATTAGAGTTGTGTGAATGGTTGGTTTCTCAGAACATCACAATTTCCGATTTAGTCCAGCAAAACCAAGTTGCAGTGACAACCAGTCGGCAAACTCGTAAAAGTACAACTGCTACTCCACTCAGTCTACCAACCCACTCTCAAATAATTGCCTTACCAACTCATATCCCGGAAAACAATCAGCAAGAAATAGGATTTATTTGCCCCTTACATTCTGGTACCTTGGCATCTGAAATTAACTTACCCCAATATCTCCAACCCTGGCGAGTCGAGGGTTTTTGTCTTCACCCCACCGCCGCTATAAAATTTCTGGCCACTGTGCCCTTAAATGCTGCTACCGAGGGGGATACTTTATTCGCTGGAGACCTACGTTTCTGGTCACAGGTTGCGCGTTGGAGTTTGGATTTAATTTCCCGGTGTAAGTTTTTGCCAACTATTCAAAGGCAGTCTGATGGTTCTATTGTTGCTAAATGGCAAGTCCTCTTAGACAGTGCTATAGACGGAACACGCTTAGAAAAATTTGCCGCCAAGATGCCATTGGCTTGTCGTACTTATCAAACAACTCCTGAGTTAGAAGAAAAATACTTAGCCCTAGACTTCCCCACTCAACCACAGGAATTATTGCTGGGCTTTCTCAACAGTATAGTAGATGCCCAAGTGCGAGAGATATTAGCAGATCAACCTCTATTAGAAACCAGAGTAATGGCATCTCTACCCTCAGCGGTGCGACAGTGGTTGCAAGCTTTAACTAGTACCTCTGACACCTTTAATGCAGATGCGCTGGAAGTAGAAAGACTCGAAGCAGGGCTGAAAGCTTGGACTATGCCATTACAGTACCAATTGTCAGGAACAGCCTTATTTCGCTGCTGTTTCCAGCTGCTTCCCCCGGCATCTGGCGGTACTGATTGGACATTGGCATATTTTCTACAAGCAGCAAATGATCCTGATTTCTTAGTAGATGCAGCAACCATTTGGGATCACCCCGTGGAGCAATTAGTTAATCAAAACCGCACCATTCATCAACCCCAAGAAACATTATTGCGCGGGTTGGGGTTAGCTTCAAGATTGTATCCAGTTATTGCACCCAGTTTAGAAACAGAATATCCCCAATCTTGTCACCTTAACCCATTGCAAGCATACGAATTTATTAAGTCAGTGGCGTGGCGGTTTGAAGATAGTGGTTTAGGCGTAATTTTGCCTCCTAGTTTGGCAAACGGTGGAGGCTGGGCGAATCGTTTGGGGTTAAAAATCACCGCTCAAACCCCAAATAATCAGCAGGGACGCTTAGGTTTACAAAGTCTACTGAATTTCCAATGGCAATTGGCAATTGGTGGGCAGACAATTTCTCAAACAGAGTTTAATAAACTTGTAGCTTTAAATAGTCCACTGGTAGAAATTAATGGCGAGTGGGTAGAGTTGCGACCCCAGGATATTAAAACCGCACAGGCATTTTTTGCCGCTCGTAAAGACAAAATGGCACTTTCCTTAGAAGATGCTTTACGTCTGGGTTCTGGAGATACCCAGTCCATTGAAAAGTTACCTGTGGTCAGCTTTGAAGCATCAGGAACATTGCAAGAATTAATTGGAGCCTTAACCAATAACCAGGTCATCGCACCTCTACCGACACCTACTAATTTTCAAGGACAGTTACGACCTTATCAACAAAGGGGCGCAGCTTGGCTAGGGTTCTTAGAACGTTGGGGGTTGGGTGCGTGTCTCGCAGATGATATGGGACTGGGAAAAACCATTCAGTTAATTGCTTTTTTACTGCACCTCCAGGAACAAGACGCACTAGTAAATCCCACCCTGCTGGTGTGTCCAACTTCTATTTTAGGTAACTGGGAGCGAGAAATTAAAAAATTTGCTCCTAACCTGAAAGTTTTGCAGCACCACGGTGATAAACGTCTCAAGGGTAAAGCTTTTGTAGAAGCAGTTAAAAAACACAATGTCATTATTACTAGTTACTCCCTGATTCACCGGGATATGAAAATTTTACAAGGTGTTGATTGGCAGGTAGTTGTATTAGATGAAGCTCAAAATGTCAAAAATCCAGAAGCTAAACAATCCCAGGCTGTCAGGGAGTTAAAAACTACATTTCGCATAGCCCTAACCGGTACACCAGTAGAAAATAAACTCCAAGAACTGTGGTCAATTTTAGATTTTCTCAATCCTGGGTATTTGGGAAATCGGCAATTCTTCCAGAGACGGTTTGCTATACCAATTGAAAAGTATGGTGACACGTCATCTTTAAATCAGTTGCGGGGTTTAGTACAACCGTTTATTTTGCGCCGTCTAAAAACAGACCGTGATATTATTCAAGATTTGCCAGAAAAGCAAGAAATGACGGTTTTTTGTGGTCTGACTGCACAACAAGCAGCACTTTATCAAGAAGTAGTAGAAGCATCTTTGGCAGAGATTGAATCTGCATCAGGGTTGCAACGGCGAGGGATGATTTTAGGCTTACTGCTTAAACTCAAACAAATCTGCAATCATCCAGCCCAATATTTAAAATTAGGGACATTAGAACAATATACTTCTGCCAAACTACTACGACTGGAAGAAATGTTAAGCGTGGCTTTGGAAGAGGGAGATAGGTCTTTAATTTTCACCCAATTTGCTGAATGGGGTAAATTATTGCAAGCTGATTTACAGCAAAAAATGGGTAAAGAGATATTATTTTTATATGGTCGTACTAGTAAACAACAAAGGGAAGAAATGATTGACCGTTTTCAACACGACCCCCAAGGACCGCCGATTATGATTCTTTCTTTAAAAGCCGGTGGTGTAGGATTAAATTTAACCAGGGCTAATCATGTATTTCACTTTGATCGGTGGTGGAATCCTGCGGTTGAAAATCAAGCTACTGATAGAGTATTTCGCATTGGTCAAACTCGTAATGTGCAAGTGCATAAATTCGTATGTACTGGCACATTGGAAGAAAAAATACACGAGATGATTGAAAGTAAAAAACAATTAGCTGAACAGGTAGTTGGCGCGGGTGAGGAGTGGCTCACGGAAATGGATACAGACCAATTACGTAACCTCTTAATACTCGATCGCAGCGCCATAATTGAAGAAGATTAGCAGGAAAAGGCTTTGTCAAAAGGCAATTGAGCTTGCCGTTAGTTTATGTCACAAAAATTAACCCATAAATCAAGTAAAATATAAGTTAATTTTACAGAAAGATTATGAATCATGCAACGTTACAGGCAAGCCGTGAATGGTGGTCACAAAAATGGCTAGAGTTACTGGATTCTTATCGCTTTAAAAAGCGTTTGGAACGGGCGAGAAATTATTCTCGTCAAGGAAATGTTCTCAATATAGAGTTTAAAGGTGCAAAGGTACTAGCTAGAGTCCAAGGTACTGAAACTGAACCCTATAAGGTTTCTCTGTCTCTCGATCATTTCACCCAGGAAGAGTGGGGTTATGTGATTGAAAGTATGTCCCACAGGGCAATTTTTGCAGCCAAGTTGTTAGCAGGGGAAATGCCGCAAAATATTGAGGAAGTGTTTACAGCCAATGGTTTGTCTTTGTTTCCTTTTACCCTCTCTGATGTGCACAGTAAATGCTCTTGTCCTGATAAAGCAAACCCCTGTAAGCATATTGGTGCTGTATACTATCAGTTAGGCGATCGCTTTAGTGAAGACCCATTTGTGTTGTTTCAACTACGGGGACGCGCTAAAGAGGAAATTATCAGTGATTTACGTCAATTACGCCGTGCTAAGGTGGAAGTTACAGCACCTAAAACACCCCAGATTCAACCACCACAGACACAGCCCCAATATTCTGTTAACCTGAGTTCATTCTGGCAATACAATGAGCCCCTAGATTCTTCATTGGTGGTAATTACCCCATCAAGTAGCGAGACCGTATTAGATGTATTAGGGGCGATTCCTTTAGGGAAAACAGAAGAAAGTTTAGCTGGTCCGACCTCCGGTGATGTGGTGACCAGATGTTTAGGTACTGTTTATCAACAGGTCAGTCAGCAAGCAATGTTAGCAGCGATGAATATAGGAGGGGGTTGATCTGAAATATTGTTGTAGGTGACAAATTCTTTTAAACTGACTAGATAAGTTTAAAATCTCATAGCCCCTCGTGATGGAAAACGATTCGGAATACATCAGGCAAACAGAAGCTACCCGCGTACGTGTACTCAGCGAAGCACTACCTTATATTCAACAATTTGTAGGTCGCACTGTTGTTGTTAAATATGGCGGTGCTGCCATGAAAGATAGTAACCTCAAGGACAAGGTTATACGGGATATTGTTTTTTTATCCTGCGTTGGCTTGCGTCCAATTTTGGTACATGGGGGCGGTCCTGAAATTAATAGTTGGTTAAATAAACTGGGCATTGAAGCACAATTTAAAAATGGTTTGCGCGTCACCGATGCTCCCACCATGGATGTGGTGGAAATGGTTTTAGTGGGTCGAGTCAATAAGGAAATTGTTTCCCTCATTAGCCGCGCTGGGGGCTTGGCGGTGGGACTATGTGGTAAAGATGGTAACCTAATTACAGCCCGCCCCCAGGAGCAAGAAGGTATTGGTTTTGTGGGGGAAGTCAGTAGTGTAAATATCAAAGTTTTGGAAACTCTCTCTAGTAGTGGCTATATTCCGGTAGTGTCTAGCGTAGCTACGGACGAGAATGGACAAGCTTATAATATTAATGCTGATACGGTAGCGGGGGAAATTGCAGCCGCCCTGGGTGCGGAAAAGTTAATTTTATTGACTGACACCCCCGGTATTCTTAAAGATTATAAAGACCCGTCTACCTTGATTCCTAAAGTGGATATCCGCGAAGCGCGGGAGCTAATTGCTAATGGTATAGTTAGTGGTGGTATGATTCCTAAAGTAACTTGTTGTGTGCGATCGCTCGCTCAAGGTGTAAGTGCAGCACATATTATTGATGGTCGCATTCCCCACGCCCTACTCCTAGAGGTTTTTACTGATGGTGGTATTGGTACTATGATTCTCGGTTCCCAGTTTGCCTCAAAATAATTAACTGCGATCGCCTTGTGGATATTCTGGGTATCGTCAAGTATTAACCCTCATGTGCGATCGCTATTGAGATTTAACCCAGACTGACCAATGTCTAGTTGTTGGTGTATAACAGGTGAGTACAGAAAATTTAGAAATTGCCAGAAGTCTTTACCAGACAGGAAAACTTAACATTGAAAATGGGCAATATCGAGAAGCTGTGGAAAATTTGCAACAAGCCAGCGCCCTATTATCTCGCAATTCTCGCCTGGGGGGTGAAGTAGAAATTTGGCTGGTCACAGCTTATGAAGCAGCTGGACGGAATCAAGAAGCCATTGATCTTTGTCAAGAACTGCAACGTCACCCCTTCCCAGAAACTAGCAAACAGGCAAAGCGGTTACTTTATATTTTAAAAGCTCCAAAACTCCAGCGCCCCAGTGAGTGGATGACGGAAATACCCGATTTAGGTAAATTATCGGATAATGATCAGAAAATTCGTGCTACTGGTAATCCTGTTAAATCTACTCGTCAAGTAGCTATTGAACCGGAAATAATAGACCTTAACCAGGTGAATACAAAAGATAATCGGTTTATTTGGGTGGCACTAGTTGTTATTGTGTTAACACTCTCATACTTGGCCTGGTTAAGTGTTTAGAATTTTTACTCTCAGGTTTGACACTCCTCATGCCTAAGTCGGTGAGCGAAGTCGAACCGTCAACCGTCAACCGTCAACCGTCAACCGTCAACCGTCAACCAATAAAACTATAATGATGATAAATATTAGGTAGTGTTTATGGTGACAACAACCCGCACTAGTGAAACCGCATCACCTCCAGGAATGGTTATCACCTGGGAACCGTTACCGCCTGATTTTGATCTACAAGAGGATGAACCGGTGGATAATACAGGGCAACCACTATTAGCAGGAGCATTAAGGGAAAGTTTAGAAATCACCGGTTGGATTGAGCCACAAATGTTAATTGCTACCAATTTTGGCTTATGTGCCACCGTAGAGGGGCAGTTTATTGCTAAAGCCCCTGATTGGTTATATGTACCCGCAGTTAAAGAGATATTACCAGATAGAAAAAGTTACACACCCCATTTAGAGGGAGATATCCCCGCCATAGTCATGGAATTTCTCTCAGATAAAGAAGGGGGAGAATATTCAATCAAGCCTACCTACCCACCGGGAAAATGGTTTTTTTATCAGCACATATTACAAGTACCCGTGTATGTAATTTTTGAACCAGAGGGAGGATTAATAGAATATTATCAGTTAGAAAATGGCCAG
>NZ_JAQMUH010000059.1:0-6806 GCF_028331025.1 Anabaenopsis arnoldii
ATAGCGGTAGTCTTTCTTGTAAATCTTAAGAGAAATATCGCGTCTGGCTAAGGCGTGCAAGTCTACTAAGGGATAACCGCTCCCATGCTCCCGTTGAAGTAGAAAGTAAAGTCTAGCTTTGTCTAGGTTTTATATAGCAGATAACCGTCTATGAAACAAGAAGTTAACGCTAAAATTGCCAGTGGGTAGTTTTGGGTAAGTTTAACCGAGCGGTGAGGTAAGTGTATTTCACAAGCCAGGTGATGCTTTCGCACAAATCATTTTAATGGTTCCATTATAGTTCTTAAACCCAAACTTTTGAGGACATTGAGGATTTCATCGGCATTATTGCGATCGCTAAACACTCCCACTTGCATCACTCTGCGACCTTGCCGGACAGTAGGAAATGCTTCTGGTACTAAGTTTAGCACTAGATCTCGTTCCTGATTATTTGTGATATTAACTACAACGCGGTAGCGTAAACCCGGCGGATTTTCAGTAGATGCGATGCTCTGAGTGGGAGGAGTACTGGGATTGGGAATTGGTAACAGAGGTGATTCCCCAAAGGGAGGTGCTTGACCTGGAGGTGGCGACTGGGGGGCTACAAATTCCACAATATTAGGATCAATCTGGAGATAATTCCTCTGTGATTGATTAGCTTGGTTTGGCTGATTGGGAGCAGAAAAGATAATTTCTTCATTGGTAGGGATTGTCTGGGTGGGAGGATTGGCGAGGGTAGGCCGCTGAGGGTTTTGACCTATGGGTGCTGTTTGAGCTTGAAAGTCTACGTTACCAATAATGCGATTTGGGAACAGGTTATTACCAACTGCAGGAATCCTCTGGTTACTCCCACTTGCATTAATATCATAGCCCATATTATTGCGAAATTGGTTTCCACCTACTTCAGTCATAGTACCTAGGTTTGGTATTGCTGGGGTGAGAACCACTAAACCATCTTCCCTACTACCTTGAATTAAATTCTGCCGTAAAATCGGCCGAGCATTACCTTGTACTATGATGCCATAGCGATTGTTTTGAATTTGATTACTGCCCAATATAGGCGCAGCATTGTCAGTAATATTGATGCCAAATCCTGTTTGCTCAAAAACATTTTCCCGCACTTGCGCCTGGGAATTACCGCCAATGGTCATACCATTCGCCCCATTACGATGAAAGTAATTCTGCCTAATTGTAGGGGAACTGTTACCACTGATAGAGATCCCATCCTGAGTATTGCGGGTAAATGTATTGTTTGTGATCACAGGATTGCTGGACTCAACCCACAAACCATAACCACGGGGCTGGGGATTTGTGACCGTTACCCCACTTAACTCAGCCTTGTCTGCACCGACGATAGTGACGTTTTGACCACCAAAGCTGCGACTAAGGAATGTTCCACCACCTCTAATTGTAATTCCCTGTCCTTTGCTGGAACTATCTCCTTGAATCACAACACCCGGTTTGAGGTTGATGGGAAAAACCTCCCCAGTCTCAGCAGTATAATTACCGGGGAAGAGGATAATCATTGTATTGGGAGTCGCTACTTGCAAGGCGTGGGTAATAGTTTGGAAAGGAGCGCTCTGAGTACCATTACCCGAAGTGTTATTTCCCAGACGGGGGTTGACAAATAACATTTTCACTTCAGACCTTGTGCTTTCACCCTGGGAGGTCTGAGGTATTTGAGCCGAAACTCTACCGGAACCGAGACCCAGTACAGTTATAGTTATTACTCCTAAGCCTAGGGTGAAAGATAAGATGGAAGAAACCAAAAACCAGACTAATTCCTGGGAAGAATTTGATTGATCAAGGTGGCGAGTTAGCTGTAATTGCAGGAGCTTTGCTTGAGAATATTGAGAATACATAATTGGGATAAATCCACTTTCGATAAATGCTAATAATATAGGACTTATGTAGCTGTAATCATATCTTAACTGGGGGGGGAAAGTGCAATCCTCACAATCAGGTAAGGAGCAGCCATGAATACCAGCAAAAAATATAATTTTTTATGACAGGTGTCTAAGTCCTATACTAAAGTTTTTATCCCCTGAGAATGAAGAATGTCAATCATTGGTATTATGCGATCGCTCACAGTCATCAACCTGGTAATTGTGAGAATCAATACTAGAAGTAAGCATGAACACTTTGATTTCGGCGATTGTCTTAGCCACCACACATTTATTTGCAGCTAAACTAAGATTTCTCAAATATACACCACGTAGTCGTGGTTTATCCTTTGGTAGCGGTGTATCTGTAGCTTATGTGTTTATTCACATTTTGCCAGAACTGAGTCAAGCACAAGTAAAACTGCAAAGCAGTTTAAATATGGTATGGAGTTTTTTAGAGCATCATGTCTATATAGTGGCACTTTTAGGTTTAACGGTTTTTTATGGCTTAGAGAGATTGGCGAAAACTTCACTTGTAGGGAGTGAAACAACAGGAAAGCCGACAGATTTCTTTTTCCTACATATTGCTGCTTTTGCGATTTATAATGTCTTAATTGGGTATTTGCTAGTACAACGAGAGAACTCAAATATTAAGGGTTTATTATTATTTTCTTTGGCCATGGCGCTGCATTTTGTGGTTAACGATCATGGTTTGCGTCAACATCACAAAAGAATCTATGACAAAATTGGTCGTTGGCTATTATCAATGGCGATAATTGTGGGTTGGTTTCTGGGCTCAGTTACGGAAATTAATCAGGCTATTGTTGCGGTTTTATTTGCGTTTTTAGCTGGTGGTATTGTCCTCAATGTTCTGAAGGAAGAACTACCAGAAGAGAGAGAAAGCTGTTTTTGGGCATTTGCTTGTGGTACATTGAGCTATGCAATTCTTTTATTAGCTGTGCAATAGCTGTTGGGGATTGGACTTGATGCAAATGATTGATTGACTTTGCCCAAATAAATTACACAATAAAAGTTACTAGACCTGCTGATAAATAATTCTCTATTAAAGAAAAAAAGATATTTTGTGTGTTATGCAGGTGAATTGCTGAATATATGCTTTTTGTTCAGTTTAAGATATATGATAATATCGTTCTTAAATCTTTGCTGTTTCATCTATCTAGCAAGTAAGGTATGTATAAAATTATATTAAATTTGTACTTATTTTTGATATTACCGGACTAGAAAATTTTGATCAAAATGTCTCAAAGTTTTGATATTACCCCACTTAATGCAAGTAATAATAGGGTTGTTGTTATGGTGGAGCCAAACAGCCAAAAAGCGCAAATACAGCCAGCTGTTTACCGGATTTTAGATGCTAATCTAGACCGAGCCCGGGAAGGATTGCGAATTATAGAAGAATGGTGTCGCTTTGGGTTAAATAACGCGCAATTAGTTGGGGAATGCAAGTACCTGCGTCAAGAATTGGCTCATTGGCATACTGCGGAACTGCGGGCGGCGCGAGATACACCCGGTGATCCGGGTACGGAATTGACCCATCCGCAGGAAGAACAACGCTCTAGCATTGGGGCGCTATTACAAGCAAACTTTTGTCGTGTCCAAGAAGCAATGCGGGTGCTCGAAGAATACGGTAAGCTTTACCATCCCGATATGGGTAAAGCTTTGAAGCAGATGCGTTATCGTGTTTATACTCTAGAAACTAGTTTAATGGGCTACCAGCGTCATCAACTACTGTGGCGATCGCAGTTATATCTAGTGACTGCTCCCGCAGAAAATTTGCTCCCACAGGTGGAAGCCGCTCTCAAGGCTGGATTAACCCTTGTGCAGTACCGGGAGAAAACTGCTGATGATTATATACGTGTGGAACGGGCGACAAGATTAAGGGAATTATGTCATTCCTACGGTGCTTTATTTATCGTTAATGACAGAGTAGATTTAGCTTTGGCCGTGGATGCAGATGGTGTACATTTGGGACAACAAGATATGCCTATTGCCATGGCTAGACAATTACTAGGACACCAACGTTTGATAGGGCGTTCTACTACCAATCCTGAAGAAATGCAAAAGGCAATTGCTGAAGGTGCAGATTATATTGGTGTGGGTCCAGTTTATGAGACCCCCACGAAAGCAAATAAGCCAGCAGCGGGCTTACAATATGTTACCTATGCCGCCCAACATAGCTCAATTCCTTGGTTTGCCATTGGGGGTATAGATACAAATAATATCAATGATGTGATCGCAGCGGGGGCGGAACGTGTAGCGGTGGTACGAGCTATCATCCAAGCGGAACAGCCGACCCTGGTAACACAATATTTGATTTCCCAGCTTCATCACATCCAACCATAACCAGTTGATAAATCAGCACTTTAAGATGTCTAATCAGATTACACTCCAGGTAAATGGCGAAACCCGTAGTTGCTCCTCCCAAACGCTGTTACCAGATTTACTGCAACAGTTCGGTTTTAATCCCCGTTTAGTAGCGGTGGAATATAATGGTGAAATTTTACACCGTCAATTTTGGCCAGAAACACAAATGCAGCCAGGCGATCGCTTAGAAATAGTCACCATTGTAGGTGGTGGTTAATTCAACACACCATTAGGGATAGGTTCAGATAGGTACAGCGAACGGTAAAGGGTTTTGCGTCTGGCTAATTGTTTACCTTTGCGACCGAGTTTTTCACGTAAATGCTGGTCGTTACACAATCGTTTGAAAGCCTGAAAAACTTCGTATCCAGATTTGGGATTCACGAGAATCCCATTTTCTTCATGGCGAACTATATCAATCACCGAGCCTAAACGAGAAGCAATCACAGGCTTACCGAAATAATTTGCTTCTAAGTAAACAATACCAAAACCCTGTATACATTCCTTGGGGTCTAAGGAACTGAGCATCGCAAACAGATCACAAGCTGCATAATAACCAGCTAATTGGTCATCGGGTATATGTCCGGTCAAGTGTACTCGCTTGTCTACTCGCAAGCGCTGGGCTAATTTTTTTAATGCGGGTTCACATGGCCCTTGTCCGCAAAGTATATAGTAAACATCAAGTCCAATTGTGAGTAGCAGTGGTAAGTTTTCAATCACACGATCAAAGCTTTTTTCCTTGACTAACCTTCCTACCGAAAGAATTACTATTGCTGTTTCCGGAATATTGTACGCTTCCCGCACCCGTTGACGTAAATCATCAAAATTAGCTTGATTCTTTTGAATACCAAATTTTTCTGGTCTGACTATAGGTTGAATAACATGGGTGGGAGTGGTTAACCGGAAAGTTTTGTGGAGATAATCTTGGGTGACGTAACTGTTACAAACAATTCCCTCGGCGCGTTTCAGGGTCAATTTTAAGAGCGATCGCCATATGGGATTATTTAAACTCTCAAGAATATCGCTACCATGGAGATACATAAAAAAGCGTATGGGTAGGATATAGCTCAATAGTAATAATGCTGGAAAATCGTAGCCGTGACCCCATTCAATATAACGGTAATGATAACGAAAATAGAGTTTGATGGCTAGCACAAATGAGCAGACTAAATCGATAGTAGGTTGTAATAGACTTCCCAGAAAATTACCCAACCAGTATCGACAATTGAACCAGCGATATACAGGAAATTCTTGAGCCGCATCAAATACTTGATCGCCAGAACAAGCAGATGTGAGAACAACTACTCTTTCTGGGTCTTGAACACAGCGATTATAGAGATATTCCCCAATCACTGCTTTTTTTGGCAGAAATAGATGGGATACTACTAATATATCAGGATTTGCCCTTTCCTGTCTAATTTTTGTTCGGAGTTGTGAGATATGTTCCATGCTAATTTTTGATCAGTTGAATTTAAAAGATATGTAAGCCTTAATACTAGAATTTAGGTCAATGTTTAGATGGATTTAAATTCTAGTAATTGAACTGACTAACTTGGTAAGTATTGACTATGTTGTACCTCAAGCCAAGAAGTTAACTACATAGAAAACAAAATAGTTTATAACGGAATTAAAACCTGAAATTTGAGTGATTTCGCCATTTACAGCATCTTTTTACAACGTCTTAAATCCTCAAATTCCCCTCGCTATAGATGCTATATATACTAACTAGTGAGTGCAGAGCTTCGTGATCATTTAAGCGAGAAATGGGCTATTTTTTTATTTTAGCTAATAGCTATCATTGACAAAACAGGGATTTGTACTTTTTTTTACCAGGTTTTTTCGCACTCTGAATTAATCCCGTAACAGTTGAGTTATGTATAGATATTTACCTCTGTTTAGGATATATAAAATTTAAATTTTGTATCCTTGCTTGAGGGAATAGATTACACATCTCTCAGCTATATTTTATAACATTCAACATGGGAAATTTCTGTGAAGTTTTTGTAAATTATTTTAGTGCTACATAAATTTTACCAATTTGATAATTTCAATGCCAAACAACTCCCCAGAAATCGTGATTCTTAGCCGATTTCATGAATAAAAAAATGCTAAAAACCTATTCAATATTGTCGGTATTAATAGCATATCCTAAATAAAGTTCTATGTCATGCCAAAATGCCCAACAAATATGATTTCCTGGTAGTATATATCATCAAATTTAGGAAACTCCCGGAAAATTATCCTGTTTTTCTGATGATGCTCAAGTTGTTAATCCGCTGGCTACATAGTTAATAGTAATACAAGTAAAAGTGATATATTACCGAGCTATTGTTAATAGCGAGTATATCTGTCATATCTGGCGTGGCGTAGCCATACCCTTAGAAGATGTTTTAAAAGGTATGATTAGTGTATCAACTATTGTTTGACCCCACCCCCTTCCTTACAAGGGTAGGTTTTTAATATGATCTGTGAAGGCAAGACTACCGAAGACAAGGAAGGAAAGTGGACAAGGAAGATTTTATACGGACAATGGTCTTTTAATGGGCTATTTTTCTTACTAAG
>NZ_JAQMUH010000060.1:0-18285 GCF_028331025.1 Anabaenopsis arnoldii
AGCGGTAGTCTTTCTTGTAAATCTTAACTTGAGAAATATCGCGTCTGGCTAAGGCGTGCAAGTCTACTAAGGGATAACCGCTCCCATGCTCCCGTTGAAGTAGAAAGTAAAGTCTAGCTTTGTCTAGGTTTTATATAGCAGATAATCATTGGCGATTAGTGATTGGTAACCAAATTATAAATGTAGTTCCCGGTGTATGGGGTGAAACCAGACTCGAGTTAATTGCAGGGCTGAAAATTTCCATTTCGCCATCCATTTGTTCTATTAATTGTTTGGCGATCGCTAGTCCCAAACCACTACCAGGAATTTGACTTTGGGCTTGCACTCCCCGATAATGGCGTTCTCCCAAATGGGCTAGGTCTTGTGGTGGAATTCCTGCGCCGGTATTACTAATAGCGATTCCCTGAAAATTAGGTTTTTCTTGCCCTAATTGAATGACTATTTTGCCACCATGAGGAGTGTATTTTAGAGCATTATCAATAATATTGCTGAATACTTCTGGTAATGCTTTGACGTTAGCCTTTACCGGGGGCAAGTGGGCGGGAATTTCGGTTATGAGTTCTAGATGACGCTCCTGTGCTATTGCTTGAGCTGATACCAATAATGGTGTTAATAAGTCAACTACAAAGCAATCAATGTTTTTCTCTCCTATTCCTGGCAATAAGAGTACGGGTTTGGGTTGTTTTTCGACAGTTGCTTCCACAAATACTTCGTTTTCAGGCAATGACAAGGGGGCGAAATTACCCTCTGACCAATCAATTACTTGCTCGAACTGTCGCAGTAATTCTTCGAGGCGATCGCTTTCCCTGACAATATTAGTTCCTACGTCTCGGTTGGGATCACCTGGACGCAGGCGTTTTAATAGCAGTTTGCCGAAGGTGCGCAAGGCGGTCAATGGGTTACGAAACTGGTGTAGTAGGTTATCAAGCAAATCTCGCTGCTGTGCTTGCAGAATTTGTTGTTGATGTAGCTGATGCTGTAACCAGGCTCGACGTTGGTCTAGGAAACACGCGATGGCTATGGTTTGCAGGATTTTTTCAATTTCGCTT
Source organism: Anabaenopsis arnoldii (assembly GCF_028331025.1). Taxonomy (NCBI): domain Bacteria; kingdom Bacillati; phylum Cyanobacteriota; class Cyanophyceae; order Nostocales; family Nodulariaceae; genus Anabaenopsis; species Anabaenopsis arnoldii. Next base: position 1,050 of record NZ_JAQMUH010000060.1, read on the forward strand.
TGTTCGTGTTGATTCCAGTCCCTATCTTCTCTACCTGTAATCAATAGACCCATCATCACACCTTGATGAATCAGAGGTAGGACAATTTGGTGTTCACTGAGTCGAGATTCCTCGTGTAAATTTGCTTTTTGTGCATCTGCTTTCCTTGTCTCGTCTAATGAAATCCTTGATCCTGTACCCTCTGGCAATAACTTACCCTGTTGGTCATGTCTGACCAAAACATCGCCAAGTCTTGCTCCCGTCATTTCTTTCCCTCGAGGTAATACTGCAGTCTCCGGGTAAACCACCACAGGAATGAGTTTCGCTTTACCAGCAGGAGCATCTACCAGTTCTTCTGTTAGATAAACAACACATAATGATGCTCCCAGCCCTTCGGCTAGCAGTGCTATTTGCTCTCGGCATAGAGCAACAAAATCTGAACTGGCAGACATTAACATTTTTTTAGCTTTTGCTCAGGATTACAGAATTTCAGGGAAGATAGAAAAGCATTGCTTTATTTTTTATCCCTCTTTAAATAAAGCTTAACTAAATCTTTTGGGTGATGCTTTGCACTAGGGAATTATATGCTTTACAAATTTCATGTTTTACTTCTGTGTATCGAAACTTTAAAAACTCTTGATATTTTAAACTAGAACTTATATAATTGCCACTGATTTTGTAGCTATAACTACAATCTATAGCTTGAAAGAGGAGGAAAATACTTTGGCTAGAAGACGGAAGCGGAAAAGTCGTCGTCGTCAAGAAGGACGACGGATTCTAGAACACGTGCCTCAATATAGCATTGAAAGTGGCGAAGAAAAACCTGTCACAGCAGCAAGAAAATTTATTCAAGCTGAAGGCATTGCCCCACCCGCATTGCTACTTGTCAAGCGAAATGAGCATACCACAGACCGTTATTTCTGGGCAGAGAAGGGGCTGTTTGGTGCTCAATACGTAGAAGAAAACCATTTCTTGTTTCCCAGCCTGCGGTCATTAGAATCTCCGACAGGTGTGGAGCCAGCGGCTGTGGCTAGCCGCTGAATTCTTCATGGTTCTCTTTAGATATGGAATGTGAGTTCCGTCAATCATTTAACTGGTAAAGTGGTTCAGTTTATGAAAAATTTTCGTTTTTTTTTAGTTTCTGACTAAGTTGCTAGTACATCGATATGGAGTCCAGTTAATTCGACTGTATGGAGAAATTAACTTCGGCTCAAACATTGGTTTGTATAGGTTTGTTTCTATTCAAATGCTCTACAGGAGAGTGAGATAGAGCAAAACACATCCCCTGAGACTTGAGTCGCCTTCTCCTGCAATGGATTGCCGAAGAGGCTCTGTAACCGGATATAATCCTTTCCCTGCGCTCCAATTTCGTAGGGAAGATTTATATCCCGGTTAGCTTTTCCTACTTGCTGTGATCAATCAGCGGATTCTAACTGTAAAGCCCTCTGGAACTCCATGAGTTCATCTCGATGGGCAATTATAGTTAGTTTACTTATAAACCCTAGTTTATCCTGGGTTGCTTCTTCTATGTGCAAGGATACCTTCTCAATTCTTCCAGCTTTTTGCCAATAAAATACACCGCTTAAAGGTGACAATAGTAGCAATCCCAGAAACCAATTGCCAAAGTTCGGAAAAAGTAGCGACAAAACCAATGCTAGACAAGCCATACCAGCAGATGCTAACAGCGTTAAAAACAGGGCTAAAAATAAGCTGGGTTGAACAAAACCTTCGAAAATCACTTGATTCTTTTCTCTATCTATGGCGACTACTTGGTAAGAACGCTGGCGAAAATACTCCTTAACTTTCGGCATTAAAGCAGCTTCGTCTTGTTCAGATACAAGTTCTGCTTTTGTTGTGCGGTCTTTGGTTGAGGCCCGAATAAAGAAAAATAGACCCACGGATAACAACAAAGTGAGCAAGAGCGTAGATGGCACAATTGCATTATTCATAACTAAAATTATTATTGTTTTCATAGGATGAGACTGAATTTATGAGCAAATATTCATGAATTTTTCCTTTCCTTTATGTAATCTTGCCAAAGATGGGCCAACTTTTGCGACTGTTCTTGCCATTGTGGAGAAAGTTCGTACATCCTTCTGGGCCTTCCTCGCCCGTCGAGTTTCTTCCAATACCCAGTAATAGCCTTTTCGTCTTCGAGAAATTTGATCGCACTATAAAGTACGGTATCCGAAAGTCGATAGTCTGGGTATTCAGTTTCTAGTCGCTGGATCAATTCAGTGCCATAGGATTCATGTTGTATTAAAACGTACAGAATGTAACAAACTGCTAGTTCCTGACAGAGATAAGCTGGCGGAGGATCCTCAAAGAATTGATATATATCCTCAAGTTTCATGGTTTAGTGAATGGCTAAAAAATGCCTGATAATAGTGATATCTACAGTCCTGGTAGACAGTATATAGTGCTACTGGCAACCTTGGCAGGGTTTTTCAAGCTTAAACATTACAGACCTTACTCACGTAGCTGAAGTCGTGAGAGGATTGTGTAAGTTTTGGGAGCGTCAAATAATATGTTCCTACTCAAGTTATCAGTCTTGTGGACATGGACTGGTCACTTTCCTAGTGTTAAGTGATGCCACACTGGTTATAACTCCTCAAGCATAAAATGCCATGAAATAAATTTTACAAGTAAAATTATACTTTGTCTGTAAAAGTTAACCATATCAAAGTCTAAGTTCTCCCATTCTGGAAATGCCAACCTGGAAGCAAAATTTTAACAACTTTCTCAACCTGTTTCTCCAATCAAGTTGTCTTTTATGCCAAAGAACGACATCTGGAGAATTTTGCCCTTATTGTATTAAGCAACTTAAAAATTGCCAGCACGGGGATCCTGCTGCTTTATGGCAACAAGCAATACCTGTATTTGGTTGGGGAGTCTATGGCGGTATTGTCAAACGAGCGATCGCGGTGATGAAATATGAAAATCAACCGCAAATTGCCCGTCCGTTAGGTCAATGGTTAGGCGAAGCATGGTTGTTATCAAATGTATCGAAAAGTAAACCACGCCCTGTAGTCGTCCCCATACCACTCCATCCCAATAAGCAAAAAAAACGCGGTTATAACCAAGCTGCACTCATAGCTGAAAGTTTCTGTCAAACAACTGGGTTAAAATTGCTAGCCAATGGTTTAAAAAGAGTGCAGGAAACTGAGGCACAATTTGGGTTATCAGCATCGCAACGAGAAAGTAACTTAGCGTCAGCATTTAGCGTTGGGAGAGAATTACACAGTCGTCGTATAAATGTCCCCATATTGTTAGTTGACGATATTTATACCACTGGTGCCACCCTCAGGTCTGCTGTGCAAACACTCAATCAGGATGGTATTCCTGTCTTAGGTTTAGCCGCTGTTACTACTGCGGTCAAAGACAAATACCTCAAAGTTGATAGGTAAAGTTACTTTCATCCATCTATCCTAAATGTGGCGACCTGTTTTGTGAGAACACTAATGATTAGTAAAGCTTTTCTGGTGGGTTTAAGAGAACTAATGATGATTCCTACCACCTTGTTGGTCATAGGCATAAATACAACTGTGGGATATGCTCAAAACGAATTGTATAATCCTATTCCTATAACTCCCAGTACTGAACTGTCCGATACCCTTTCAGAAAAAGATATCCCCACGGGACAAGGTGGCTTTGGCCGGGATTATATAGTCAACCTGAATAAGGGTGATAAGCTAGTGATTGATTTGAATTCTGAGAGTTTTGATACCGTCATTACACTCTTGGGACCTAATGGAGCCACAGTGGCGGAAAATGATGATGGACCTGATGGTACTACCAATTCCTTACTGTTTACCCGCATTCAGGAAACAGGAAAGTATATTATCCGCGTCCGCTCCTTTGGGGAAACTGGGGTGGGACTTTTTGAACTGAAGGTAACAAAACTGCAAGCGGTGAAGTAATTAAAAAATCTTAAAAAATGGTGAGAACACAGAGAAATAAGGCTTCTGTCCACTCAACTACCGCGCCATAAGTATCTCCTGTGTGTCCGCCTAATTGATAATGGAACCATAAACCGGTCAGGAGAGCGATCGCACTTCCCACCCCGCTCATACTGAGGGCAAAAAATAGATACTTGCTATGGAATAACGTCATTAACACACTCAAGCTCAAGAGTAAAAACAGTCCTGGTAATAAATCGGGATATGAACGAATGGCTTGTTTGTGAAATGCGCCTTTACCAGTGGGTTTGAGGTAAGGATACCGGGCGATGGCGAGTTGTTGTCCCCAGCGTCCCCATCCACAAGCTGCCATCAGCAGTAGGCAACGGTGGTCTAAAATATCCGTTAAAGCTGTGGTTTTGAGTAATATTACTGCCATAGCTGCCATAGCCCCAAAAGCCCCTGTAGCGCTGTCTGTCATCACCTCTAAGCGTTTTTCCGGGTTAGCCACCGCTAAACCATCAGCAGTATCCATAGCCCCATCTAAGTGCAATCCTCCAGTTATAGCAATCCAGATAACCACTACTAAAGCGCTACGAGTTAGCAATGGTATCCCTAGATAATTCATCGCGGTATCACATAGCCCTAAAATACCGCCAATCATCACCCCTACCAGGGGGGCAAAATACGCTGCTCTGCGGAAGTCTAGCCCATTGACATAAGGTAGAGGAATAGCTGTATAAAAAGTAATACTGGCAAATACATGAAAGAATAATCTTTTCCACCACTGAGGTTGATTCATCCTATTACTTAATATAAAGAATTAGATTTTGCATTCGGCAACTAATAAATTACCCTAGACTGTATTAGACATTAGCCCTCCAAAATTGATATTTTTTCAAAAGCAGGCCACAGGCTGTTCAAGTCACAGTTTCGCTTTTTTATACCTGACCTTTGCTTATCTCCTATTTTCCTATGAGTCACCATCTACCGCACACCAGGATACCAGCTCCGTGTATTGTTAATACGGGAATAATTGTAAATAAGCTTGATATGCGACGATTGCTGTCTGATTTAGGGCGAGTCCGCTATATCTACACCCAAGAAGGCTTACAGAGCGAGGGTGAGGGAGATGTGATGGAAGTTTTTGTTAATCCCCAAAGGTCTACAGTCGTTGCTAACTGTGCGCTTTACTTAAATCTTGATAGCTTTGATTACCTGGAACTTAAACAGTCCCCGCAACAACAAACTTACTTTGATTTGTTCCAAGAACATATGTGTTTACGGCTGATTCCACTTTCGACTCCTTTACAAGAGCGAAAAGAACGCAACTTGAATTTCAACGCCATAGAAGCGATGATGGAGCAGGTTTTCTCCGCTAAATGGGATGCGGAAATTGACGATGATGGTTCCGACTCCTTTTGATTAGCATATACTCAAAAAATTGGTAATGGTTTATTTGTGAGTCCTTAAGTGTTCATGAAGAATCAATTGCCAGGATTTCGGGTTTTTGTTTATACATTTAGCGGAATAGCATTACTTTTACTTTGAGTCAAAATTTTTCTTTTCAATCCCTGGCTCAATGTAGCCAGACAAAAGCCAGGGCTGGGGTGTTTATGACCCCTCATGGATCTGTGGAAACCCCAAGATTTATGCCAGTGGGGACTCTGGCAAATGTCAAAACTGTTACCCCAGAACAGTTAATGAGTACTGGGGCGCAGATGATACTTTCTAATACTTATCATCTCCATCTGCAACCAGGGGAGAGAATTGTCGCTGGAGGTGGTGGGTTACACAAATTTATGGGCTGGAATGGACCAATGCTCACAGATTCCGGTGGGTTTCAAGTATTCAGCTTGAGCGAAATGCGGAAAATTTCTGAAGATGGTGTAACTTTTCGCTCACCTCATGATGGGCAAATTATTCATTTAACACCGGAACGCTCTATAGAGATCCAAAATACTCTAGGGGCTGATGTGATCATGGCTTTTGATGAATGTCCCCCTTATCCAGCTACCCGCGAAGATGTACAAGCGGCAACTCAGAGGACTTATCGTTGGCTAGAACGCTGTATTTCTTTTCATCAACGCAGTGATCAAGCTTTGTTTGGTATCGTCCAAGGTGGGGTGTATCTGGATTTACGCGTCCAAGCGGCTGAGGCTTTAGCTGAGTTGGATTTGCCGGGATACGCTATTGGTGGTGTGAGTGTGGGAGAACCACCTGAACTCATGGCTGATATTGTGCGCACTACAGCGCCACTATTACCACCGGAAAAGCCTCGTTATTTGATGGGTGTGGGTACTTATCGGGAAATGGCTATTGCCATCGCTTCTGGTGTAGATTTATTTGATTGTGTGATTCCTACCCGTTGGGCGCGACACGGTACAGCAATTGTGCAAGGGGAACGCTGGAATTTAAAGAATGCTAAGTTTCGTGAAGATTATGCACCATTAGATGAAACTTGCTCTTGTTATGCTTGTCAAAATTTTAGCCGTGCTTACATCTCTCATTTAGTGCGATCGCAGGAAATATTAGGCTACACGTTGTTGAGTATTCACAACATTACGGAGTTAATTCGCTTTACCCAGAAGATTCGTGAAGCAATATTAAGCGATCGCTTTGCCAGGGAATTCGCACAATGGCTTAACTAGGGAGAAAATGGGGAATGGGAACCCAGGAAAGAATTTTGCTATCTAAAAATATTAAATACCCCATCCCCAAACCATGTTAAGATACACTTCAATTATGAAGTCTGTGTTAGATAGGTGGATTTAAACAAACATGGAAGCAGCATTGTTATTAGCCAAATTGCCTGAAGCTTACCAAATTTTCGATCCTTTGGTAGATGTTCTCCCCATTATTCCCGTCTTTTTCTTGTTGCTGGCGTTTGTATGGCAAGCAGCTGTTGGTTTCAGGTAAGCCAACCTATGACCAATTTTTGGGACAGGTAGGATACCTGTCCTATTTATTTGGCAGTTTTTTCTTTTCTAAACTTGATATCCCTTAGTATTTTGTAATATTTGGACAGAAATTAAGTAAGATAGTGTGGGCGCTCTATGCCAAAATCAGCTTTATAAAAAAACGCCTACAGTCAAAAAGGTACAAATAAGCCATGGGGAACATCAAATTTGTCAAAGAAAACCAAGAAGTAATAGCAGCGGATGGGGCTAATCTTCGGCTCAAAGCCATGCAAAATGGCATTGACATATATAAATTTATTGGTAAAATGACCAATTGCGGCGGCAATGGTCAGTGTGGCACCTGCATTGTGGAGATAGTCGAAGGAATAGAAAATCTTTCCCCCCGCACAGATGTAGAGAACCGCAAATTTAAGAAAAAACCTGATAATTACCGCCTGGCCTGTCAAACCCTAGTCAATGGACCTGTGAGTGTAGTCACCAAACCTTAACATTTAAATTTTCAGACCGACGCGACGTAAAAAAAATTTGAGGTAACACTGGCATCGATAATGCTATTCTAAAATTGTTCACTAAAAACTAAAATTAAAGAGAGGCTTTCTTGCTATGCAAGTGAATGACCTAGGGTTCGTAGCGAGCATTCTGTTCGTTCTAGTGCCCGCAGTGTTTTTAATAATTCTTTACATCCAAACTGCTAGCCGTGAAGGTGGAAAAGATTCTTGATATTTGTGCATAACACCAAGAACCCCAACACCACTGGTGCGGGGGTTCTTTATTGACCTGATGTTAGGCGACAGTCCGCGCCAACAACACAGGACAAGTTGCATGAACTCGAACATAGTCAGACAAAGAAGCACCGATGAGTCTGTCTATATCCACAAAACTCTTAGCCACGGATGGGCGGCGGTCTGGAGAACCGAGCAATAATAAATCTATATTTAACTCTTCTGCTATGCGGCAAATTTCTTCACCTGGTTTACCGCTACTTGTGAAACAACGAGTTTGTACACCGTACTTTTGCGCTTCAGCCACCGCCCATGCCAAATTGGAATTTTTATCTGGGGTAATTTCAGTGACCTGAGATTGTTTGGTACGTAAATCTGTAGTAATATTGGTTAAAATTAACTGACTACCGGGGATATCTCGTAACAAAAATAGCGCCAAACTTAAGCATTTTTTGGCTGGCTCGGAGTTATCCATGGCCACCATAACGCGCTTAATTCTCTTCACATAAATGTCGTCTTTGACCAGCAACATAGGGCGAGAAGATAGCTGGAAAACATACTGACTAACTGAATTAGATAAAATGGATTGTAGGCGTTTCAGTCCCCGTGAACCCATAATAATCAAGTCAGCATCAATTTCATCTGCTACCTGACAAACCAGGTCTTTGGGGTCACCTTGTCGCAGAATGGAAGACACCTGACTAGGGTCTAAATTGAGAGATTGAATAGCACTAGCTAAGATTTTACCGCCCTCTTCCCATTTATCTGTCATAGCAGCCGCAGTACTTTGGGAAGGTACAACATGGAGAACCGTCACTTTGGCAGATTTAATTGAGGGCATCTCTTTTAAGACTTTCAGCATTTCTTCTGCGTGGCCTAAGCCAGAAACTGCTAGTAAAATTCTTGCAATCATTGTTACTTCTCGCCGTTAAAGTTCCTTTGGTGTTTACTCTTATTAGTTGGCTGAGTTGAACATCTCGACTTCAGCACAAACAACCTAGTCAGTAAGTCGGTACAAACTTTTAATTAATGACCATTGTCACTGGAAAAAGTGACAGATAGTTAATTAATCTTGAGTTTTTTGGCTCTGATTTACATAAATTTATACTAGGCTGGGTATAGTTTTAATTTAGCGTAATAAAGTTTATAAACTATTATCTTAGTTATTTTTTTTAATAATCTATGTTAATATTTCTCAACTATTGGCAATACTTAAGTATTGCCAATCATTTTCATATAACTATATATCTGGATTTGTCATCAGAATTTACCTACCATTTTTTAACTCAATTCAGGTATTGGGGGGAAATAATTAACCACAGATGAACACAGATGTAGACAAGTTAACTATCATATCAATTTGACCAAGGGTATGTTATGCCATCGGCTAACACACCCTTGTAGATGAGAAGAACTGCCGGGATGTCACTAAGCTGCATCTGGTAATAAACCAGTATGCTTGAGTAAAGACACTGTACTGGGTTGACGACCTCGGAAAGATTCAAACACCTTCATAGGATGTTGACTACCACCTAGAGCCAGTACCGTATCACGGTAACGTCTCCCTGTGGCTTTTATCGCCTGTTCATCCTCTAAACCAGCTTCTTCAAAAGCGGCAAATGCGTCAGCACTCAATACCTCAGCCCACTTATAACTGTAATAACCTGCGGCATAACCCCCAGCAAAAATGTGTCCGAAGGCACATAAAAAAGCATCTTCTGGTAGTGGTGATAAAACTGTAGTACTTTTGGCAATGCGATGACGCACATCTGCGGCTGTTTCCCCACTACCAGGCCGATAACGATAGTGTAGTTCTAAATCGACACTGCTAAAGTGAATTTGCCGCAACATCACACTACCACTCATATAGTTACGTGCTGCCAGGAGTTTTTGGTAATAATGCTCTGGTAGGGCTGCACCCGTTTGATAATGCTTTGCCATACCAAACAAAGTTGGTCGCTCATAGCACCAGTTTTCCATGAACTGACTGGGTAGTTCCACAGCATCCCATTCTACATTATTAATACCTGCGGCTCCAGTATAGTCTACTTTGGTGAGCATATGCTGCAAGCCATGGCCAAACTCATGAAATAAAGTTTCTACTTCATAGAAAGTCATCAAACTAGGCTTACCATCCACAGGAGGAGTTTGGTTACATACCAAATAGGCCACAGGTAAACGAATCGATGTCACACCATTCTCAGTTATTTTGCTGCGATTAATACATACATCCATCCAAGCACCACCGCGTTTTTCTGCCGGGCGGCTGTAGGGGTCCAGGTAGAAGTAAGCTAGGGGACTACCACTTTCATCAGCAATTTGGAAATAACGTACATTTTCATGCCAGACTGGGGCTTGACCATCGGCGGGAGTGACGGTCACACCAAACAACCGCTTCACCAGTCCAAATAACCCATCTAAGACTTGGGGTAGGGGAAAATAAGGACGTAATTCTTCGGCGGTGAAGGCAAATTTTTCTTCCCGTTGACGTTCTGACCAGAAGCTGGTGTCCCAGTGTTGTAAATTCTCGGCTTCCGCTGCTTTCTTAGAGGAAGCAAAGGCTTTGAGTTCTTCTAAGTCTTTAACGGCAGCATCATAACTGGCTTGACGTAGTTCTTCTAATAGTGCCTCAACTGCTGTCACATTGGGAGCCATTTTACTGGCTAAACTCAACTCAGCATAATTTTCAAAGCCTAGTAATTTGGCTAATTCTTGGCGCAACTCCAAGGTACGCTCAATTAGCGCCTGATTATTTAACTCTCCGGATGAAGCACGAGTTATATAAGCTTTATAGAGTTTTTCCCGTAAATCTCGCCGGGTGCTGTGCTGCATGAATGGCCCATAGCTGGGAAAGTCTAAAGTAATCCGCCAAGGGCCATTTTCTGGGGTGGCGTTTTCATCTCCCGCATCACGGGCAGCCTGTGCTGCTAAACTCAATAAGCTATCGGGTAAGCCGTCAATTTCTGCTTTTTTAGTCAGGGTTAAGCTAAAGGCTTTAGTCGCATCTAGGACATGGTTTGAGAATTTGGTAGCTAGTTCTGCTAACTCCATTTGGATGGTGTTAAAACGCTCTCTCGCTTCTGGTTGTAAGCCCACACCGGAAAGTTCGGCATCTCTGATGGCGGCTTCTACAATTCGCTGTTGGGCTGATTCTAAGGTAGCCCAGTTCTCACTGGCGCGCAGTGCCTTGAGACCATTGTAAATTGATTGGCTTTGACCAAGCTTGTTAAGAAACTGTACTACTTGTGGTTGTACGCTTTCATATGCTGTCCTTAGTTCAGGGCTATTCTTGACACCCATTAAATGGCCAACTATGCCCCAAGTCCAGTTGAGCTGTTCTGTGAGCTTTTCTAGTGGTTCTACTAAGCCTTTCCAAGTAAGTTCGATATTAGTTTCTAAAATAGTTAGCTTCTGGTCAAGTTCGGCCAGTAGCTGCCCGAAGGCTGGTATTACTTGCTCTGGTTGAATGTCCTGAAAGGGGGGTAAGCCTGAACCTTTAAGTAAAGGATTTTGAAAAATCGTTACATTTTCACTCATGGTTTTGTGTGAGTCACCTATCAATAAATCTCGTCATGTATTTTCTAATGTAGCGATCGCTGCGTGATTTAGCCGCAAGAAAATGCCAAAATATCAACAAAATCTCAATTAACGCTCAGTAAGCAACAAAAAACCTCAGCTTGGCAACTGAGGTTTCTGATTCACAGAAGTAAGAATGACGATTTAGATACAACAATACTAAGAAGCGAAATTTTAGCTCAAGTCCAAAGCAACTTGATTGATACTGATTTACTTAAAATGGTTTGAGGTATTTGCTAACTTATGTAAACAAGTGTAACGAATACTTTATAAAAAGTCAATAGAATTTACAAAAGAGTTAGATACCTGGGAAGCATGGGGGAAAATTATCTCCATCTCTAGAGCTAGGGTCAATTCATGAATTGCCCATACCATATAAATACAGAAAATTTTGACCATATAATTACCTATGCGTGCAATGATTTTGGATGCGCCGCGCCAACCTCTACGCCTAGTTGAGTTACCAGTACCAAAACCCAATTCTGAGCAAGTGCTGATTCGTGTTCATGCCTGTGCTGTGTGTCGCACGGATTTACATATAGTAGATGGCGAATTAACTCATCCAAAACTACCTTTAATCCCAGGACATCAAATTGTCGGTACGGTTGAGGCCAAAGGTGATAGTGTTGTTAATTTTCATATCGGTCAACGTGTGGGTGTTCCTTGGCTCGGCCATACTTGTAATTACTGCCGTTACTGTGTTTCTAATCGTGAAAATCTTTGCGATTATGCTGAGTTTACGGGTTATAACTTAGATGGTGGTTATGCAGATTATACCGTAGCTGACCACCGTTTTTGTTTTACCCTAGACCCCAGCTATCCTGACTTACAAGCAGCACCTCTATTATGTGGTGGTTTAATTGGCTATCGCGCTTACAGCATGACTGGTGATGCTGGAAAACTGGGTTTTTATGGTTTTGGTTCATCTGCCCACATTTTGATTCAACTGGCTCGTTATCATGGCAGACAAGTTTTCGCCTTTACCCGTCCAGGAGATATTCAGGGACAAGAGTTTGCCCGTCAATTAGGTGCAACTTGGTCTGGAAATTCCAACATCTTACCGCCAGAACCCTTGGATGCAGCAATTATCTTTGCTCCTGTAGGAAAATTAGTTCCAGCTGCCTTGCGTGCAGTAGCTAAAGGTGGTATTGTGGTTTGTGCTGGTATTCACATGAGTGATATTCCGGCTTTTCCCTATGAAATCCTCTGGCAAGAAAGAGTTTTGCGATCGGTGGCGAATTTAACTCGCCAAGATGGAGAAGAATTTCTGGCTATAGCACCGAAAATCCCCATCCACACCGAAGTTAATTCTTTTCCTCTAGCTGAAGCAAATCAAGCTTTATATGCCCTACGTAGTGGCAAAATTACAGGTTCGGTTGTATTGGCAGTGAATTGATTACTCATTTCCCCAGAGCTTTTTTAACTGCGGTCTGGGAGAGTTCAATCCAAAGGCTTAACTTCAAACCCCCGCAAACCTTGAGGTTTTTCATACTCAAGCACAACATCTTTGACCACTGCAGCAGGTGGTCCAGTGTGACACCAGCGAACCATCTGTTCTACAACCACCCGCGCCCCTTCAAAAACTGCTTCTACACGGTTATCGGGAAGATTCCGCACCCAACCGGTTAATCCCAACTGAGTCGCTGTATCGACGGTAGCATAGCGATAGCCTACTCCTTGCACTCGACCGGAAATAAATACATGGGCGCGGACTATCTTGGGTAGTGGTGTAGGATTCGGCATAAACTGAATTGTCCCCCATTTAAACTGTATAACCTCAATAATTCTAACTCTTGTGGCATCGGCTTCTCCGCAGACCCCAACCTTGAAATGAGGTGCATTGTCAGCTTGTGGATCTATCCCACAAGGCTAGATGCTTGTATTGATTTAGTCCCTAGGGAGGCCGAATGAACTGAGAATCTCCATCATATGAGTGCGCGGAGTGTCAAGAAGATACTGATAATCTTTAAATATTTGTAAAAAGCGATAAGATTAGTCTAGTTTGTAGGATTCTCTCAGTTTAACTACAACTGCTGACCAATATTTAATCTGCTCACAGGTCAACTGTAAAATTTGAATCGATCATGTCTAACTTGCCGCCACTGAATACAGAAACTATCTGGGCTATTCTTGATGATAAAATTGGTGATGCCATAGTCAATCAATTAGTATGGCACTATTTAGGTTATCGCTATGACTCTTCAATTGCTAAATGGGATAACAGCGAAGTCACATCAGAATGGCGAGATGATTACCCAGAACCACCTGATTTCATTGATAGCCGCCCAGCAACGGTAAAATTAACTCGTGCCATTCCTAAAGACAATAAACAAATTTTGAAAGAAAAATTGGGTTTTAAAGGTTACAAAATTGGTGAATTTGGTCCGCGACAGACTCGTAGAGCAACGGCCGCGAATTGGTTATTAAGTTATTTGCAAGAAACTCAGGGTAGCATTGAGTAAATTTCTGATAACAATAAGAGTAAAAACCATGTTCTTGTGACAGTCCCCATGTATAACTCTGGTTTGATAACCATCTTACTTGTAGGTCAGGTATAGCTACGCCACCCAAGCTATGACTTTAAGAGCTGGATTTGGGTGTGGGAAGTTTCAGAAAATTTAAATTAATCATTTTTTTTTAATTCTCTCAAAAAATAAAAATAAAAAAATGATTTAATTGTTAAATTGCAGTGAGATATAGTAAAAACTGTACTATTGTATAAGTGTATCTAATCAGAGGGAATTGCACTGGTTAATCTTACTTCATATATGTAAAATGTTATGAATACCTATCAAGGTTGAGTGAAGAGTTTATTCATCATTGAGAAAGTATTCATATCAAGATTTGTTAATGAAATTAATAAATAATTTCATGGCGATCGCCATTGAATAGATTTTGTTTGCACCTTATAATCAGGGAGCCTGTTAATGAGGCTCCTTTTTTTTTGGAATGAGCAAGAAATCTCTATGAACCAGGGTGATGATACATAAGTTCCCATAACTGTTCAACTACAAAATGGTGTTTATAACGAAAATGCGATCGCGCAATCAAGCTCATGGCTGAAAGTGATGAAAACACAACAATTGAGAACTAGTCCATTGATTTCGATTTCTCAAATATATGTATAATTAATTGCATATATAATTTTAACCGAGTAAGCTTATGTCTAAACCACTGTGGTGTGAGAGAGAATTACCCCAGTTTCCAGAAAACGGGTTTTTAAATTTATGCCCATTTTAAGGAATCAAATAGGATTTTGCCGGTTAAATTGAGAAATTAACAGACAAAACTCTTGGTTATTTGAAAAATCTGTAACTCAGTGTGGTGAATTTGATTTAAAATGGTATATAAACTTTCCCTCAGAGGATGTTTGAAAAATTTTGTGCGCATATAATTCGCTACTACACCCATGGTGAACTCAAGAAAAACTCAGCGTTTTCAATTCCCTATGCCTATTACCGTGTAATCAACGGACAGTGCAGTATTTTAAGCAAAGTGAGTCAATATCATGCTACTTAGTATGGCAATGGCTAGACGGCTGAAAATAATTGATCAACATCCTCTCAGGAGAATAGCAAAAATCACCAGTTTGGCTCTATGCACAATAAATTATTTAATACTAACATCAAGAACTCTCACGTATTATTAACGCCGAATGAAGTCAAAACAAAATTACCTTTAACTAAATTGGCTGAACAGAATGTTTGGCAATATAGACAGGAAATCAAAAATATCCTAGATTTCCAGGACAGCAGAAAATTCATTGTAGTTGGGCCATGCTCAATTCATGATCCAGAAGCAGCACTGGAATACGCCCAGAAATTGAAAGTTTTATCTGACAGAGTGAAGGATAAACTGCTACTCATTATGAGGGTGTACTTTGAAAAACCCCGCACTACAGTGGGATGGAAAGGATTGATTAATGATCCAGATATGGATGATTCTTTCCATGTAGAAAAAGGTTTATTAACTGCACGTAGCCTACTGCTAAAAATAGTAGAGTTGGGTTTACCAGCGGGTACAGAGGCACTAGATCCCATCATACCTCAATATATTAGTGAGTTGATTACATGGTCTGCCATTGGCGCACGAACTACTGAATCACAGACCCATCGTGAAATGGCTAGTGGACTTTCCATGCCTGTAGGGTTTAAAAATGGTACTGATGGTAATATTCAAGTCGCTTTAAATGCTTTACAGTCTGCTAAAAGTCCTCATAGTTTCTTAGGCATTAATCATAAAGGACAGGTTAGTGTATTTGAAACTAGAGGAAATCCCTATGGTCACGTTATTTTACGTGGTGGTAGTCAGCCTAACTTTGAAGCAGCAAATGTCAAACTGGTAGAAGAAAAATTAAAAGAGGCGGATTTATCACCAAGAATTGTCATCGACTGTAGCCATGGAAATACTAATAAAGATTACAAATTACAACCGAATGTATTAGAAGATGTGATTCAACAAATAGTTGATGGTAATACATCAATAGTAGGTGTAATGCTGGAATCAAACCTATATGAAGGTAATCAACCCATAACCGGTAAGCGAGAAGAGTTAAAGTATGGTGTTTCCGTAACCGATAAATGTATCAATTGGGATGAAACTGAAAAGATTATTTTGGCTGCTTACCAAAAACTGCATTAGTTGCTAGGGTAGGAGTTGACACAAGCAGTTGAAATATGGACATACCGGCCCATACAGCCAAAATACTGATTGCTGATTCATACCAACAATTTGGCGGCTGTGATATCATGGGAGATTGCTGCATACATTTAACATAACTAGAAACTGAATCTATCATGGCTCTGACGCAACAGCGCAAACAAGAAATCATGTCGAACTATCAAGTTCACGAAACCGATACTGGTTCTGCCGAAGTTCAAGTTGCCATGCTGACCGACCGCATTAGTCGCCTCAGCTTACATCTCCAGGCAAATAAAAAAGACCATTCCTCCCGTCGGGGATTATTGAAGATGATTGGTCAGCGCAAGCGTCTTCTCTCCTATATTCAACAAGGTAGTCGGGAAAAATATCAAGATTTAATTGGTCGTCTCGGTATTCGTGGGTAGGAATTATCGCTTATGTCTGCTGAAGAATCCGATCGCAGCCCCTTACCTTTTGAACCAAAAACCAAGCGCCAAAAACCCACCAAAGGCACCAGTAAACCACAAGCACAGGTAAAGACTGCAGAAAGACCCCCTAGCAATCAGCCACCTTTCACTAAAGAAGAAATGGCCATTCCCGAGGTTGTTAGCCAAAGGATGATCCGGCGTGTGGCGGGATTCTGTGGTATACCAACAGCTTTGGGCATTACAACCCTAGTAGTGAGTTATTTACTGGCTACGTATACAGAAATCCAACTGCCTCCCATTGCCGTGTTATTGGTGAATATGGGATTATTTGGCATTGGAGTTTTGGGGATTACTTATGGTGTTCTTTCCTCCTCTTGGGATGAAGAAAGACCAGGGAGCCTATGGGGTCTAGGCGAATTTAGTACCAATTGGGGTCGAATGGTGGAAGTGTGGCGCGAAACTCGGCAAAAAAACCTATGAGCCTTGGCGCTCAGGTATCAGACTAACTGCGGTATGGGCTAGATTGTGAAGTTAGGCCACTTTACCTAACTTCCAAATTCCTAAGTAAAACTTGGGGATATTTGATTAAAGCTTATACTGGGCAGCATAAGTACTGAGCGCCTAATCTTTTAACTTCATCTGCCAATCTGTATATTTCCTTAGGAGGATGATACACAGATGATGAGTTTGGGAACTAAATATATTTGAACTTAATTTAAATTCAATATTTAAATTCAATAAAATAAACAATATAATGTGTCTCCTACTTGTTTGAGGTTAGCCAATAGCTAGTTATTTACTAACAATAGATTACATATCCTCATAAATGCTAAGATAGTGGTATGGCTTATGTACCACTACGAGAAGCAGTTAAACAACTGGGACTGCACCCAAACACTTTAAGGAAGTACGCAGACAATGGCAAGATTGAAAGCATCAAAAACGAAGCAGGACAAAGACTTTTTCATGTCGAATCCTACCTCCGTGGTGCAGCTAGAACTTCCATTGTCTGCTACTGCCGAGTTAGTTCAACCAAGCAACGAGACGACCTTGGTAGACAAATCGCCTAT
>NZ_JAQMUH010000061.1:0-23488 GCF_028331025.1 Anabaenopsis arnoldii
GATGATTTCGGCTTCTGGGTAGAGTGATTGCATATAGGCGATTTGTCTACCAAGGTCGTCTCGTTGCTTGGTTGAACTAACTCGGCAGTAGCAGACAAAGGAGGTTCTAGTTGCACCACGGAGGTAGGATTCGACATGAAAAAGTCTTTGTCCTGCTTCGTTTTTGATGCTTTCGATCTTGCCATTGTCTGCGTACTTCCTTAAAGTGTTTGGGTGCAGTCCCAGTTGTTTGACTGCTTCTCGTAGTGGTACATAAGCCATACTACTATCTTAGCATTTGTAAGCATATGTAATCTATTGTTAGCAAATGACTAGCTATTGGCTAGCCTTACCCAAAGACTAAACAAATAGTTTAGGAATGTGTCCGAACCCGGAGAGCATTCTCAATGGAATTAGTACCGCAAAGCACAAGTCAAAAGTTCAGAGGTTTTTATTTTAGGACTTTCGACTTTTTTTAAATGGTATACCTATTTACGCTGTGCTGAACTAATTCAACAGGTAAGATTTGCTTCTTAGCCCCTCAGTTCCGTGAGGGTTGAATTATTGACATAACTTAACGTTTAATTAACCGTACTAACTTGTGATGGTTGTGTTAACCATCACACTTATAGGATTTCTCATTTTTTGGTGGCTAATCCGGAGATAATTAATTGAAGTATGACAACAATCAGTTACTTTGACCAGACCTGATCAGAGATCATCTGCAATTGGCGAAAAAATCAGTGAAAATACTCGTCAAATGTGGGCTTCATAGCAGGAATGAAGAGGATTGCTTGCCCAATACTGGGTCAGCAAAACTACTGAACCCTGATTCCCGGTAAAATGTTCGCTGTATGATCTGAACGGTCTTGTAGAGGTAGATGTATATTGATTTTACTGGGAATTCTCAATTGGTTCAAGATTTTCCAGAAGATTGAGTCTGATCCTAAAGTAGAGAGATGAAATGCGATGATGTAGTTAGAGATAATAAGCTATAGAAAAAGATTTGATTTAGTTCTATCCCGCAATCGGCTAAAGATGCAGACACGCAAGCTACTCAACTGGTGGCAGACATTTACACCTATAACGCGCCTGGGGGCGATCGCGTTATGCGCCCCACTTTTGGTTCTCAATGGTTGGGCGATTTCGGCAATTTTCCATTATTTCCACTCCCTCATCGTGATTTTGGTGGGAGCCTCAGTACTAGCATTTCTGCTCAACTATCCCGTGAGCTGGATGGAGAGTCAAGGTGCTAGGCGAGAACAAGTTGCTGTTTTAGTTTTTTTGTTAGCCTTATCGGTCTTATTGGCCCTGGGTGTTACCCTGTTTCCCCTAGCTCTCACCCAAGCCCAGCAATTAGTGGCGCGATTACCAGAGTTAATCGACTCTGGACGTTCTCAGTTGATGATGTTAAATGAGAAAGCAGAAACCCTGAATTTACCAATTAATCTTGATGCTCTTGTTGTCCAAATTAACGATCGCGTCAAGAGTCAATTACAACAAATCGCCGGACAAGTGTTAAATCTAGCTGTGGTGACATTCACTAGCCTGCTAGATTTTCTCTTAACCATGGTTTTGACTTTTTATCTTTTGCAGCATGGCGGTGAACTTTGGCAGAGTTTAGTAGAATGGCTACCTACCAAGTTTCGCGAACCTTTCTCTAAAACAGTACGCCTGAGTTTTCAGAACTTTTTTATCACCCAACTGATTTTATCTACCTGTATGGCATCAGCGCTAATTCCCACGTTTTTGTGGCTAAAAGTGCCATTTGGGTTGTTGTTTGGCTTAACTATTGGCATCATGGCTCTTGTGCCCTTTGGTGGTTCGGTGGGGATAGCCCTGACTACTTCCCTAGTAGCCCTGCAAGATTTTTCTATGGGAATCAAGGTGGTGATCGCGGCGGTAATTGTGCAGCAAATTTTAGAGAACTTAATTGCACCCCGTATCTTAGGTAGTTTTACAGGCTTAAACCCAGTGTGGATACTGATTTCTGTGCTTACAGGGGCGAGAGTTGGTGGACTTTTAGGGGTAATTGTGGCAGTACCAACGGCTGTAATTATTAAGACGGCGTTAACCGCCCTGCGTCCCCAGGGTTTAAACGGTGAAATCGAAGAGAAAGCTGCACACGTTCTGACAGAAAAATCACTAACACCTGAAACTAACAATGCTCTGGGTGTTTCGGAACCGACATTACCGTAGTGGTGAGGAGTGTTTTATATGGTTACTGAGGGTCAGTAATGACACCCATAAACAAAATGCTCCCTGTTTGATGATCTCGAATAGCACAGAAAAAGGGACGGTCAACAATCATGCGGAAAGGTTCCGGTTTTTCTCTAAAAGCTCTTGCTACCATTCCTACTGATGTGGCGGCGCTGGCTTCTGTACCTTCTTCGTTGACTTCGACAAATGTTTTATGTTTGACCTGACTAATTTTGACATGATTACCTATACCGGAAAAGTTGGCTTGATTGCTAAAAGCTTCTGACATCCCTAAGGCTTTGAGCGCATCATTGAGTGTTACATCATAATCTGTTTTGAAGCGGGGTAAGCGAATAAATCCATCCCGGTTTCTTAACTGAGAAATCAATTTTTCCCAGTTGTCAAAATTAAAGTTTTCATAAAAGGTTGGGAGGTCAGATTCCTGTTTGGGTAAGAAGATATAAAAGCTGATTTTGCCATCTTCGCCATAAGGTAAACTCACCGCCTGAAACTGGTCGTTTTCATAGTATTTATATTCCCCTGTTTGCGACATCATCGGGTGTTGCTTCTGTTCACCAGATATTAATCTAAAAGGATGTTTGGCAGTTTGTGATTTATCAAACTTACTACTCCATTGCCCTTTAAAATATATGGCATTAATCAGAAACAATACCTGCTCAGGTGGAATTTGCTCGACTATTTTGGTAATTTTTCCCCGGGTACTGTCTTCAACCCACTTATTGATAGTATTGGCAGATGCGCCATCTTCAAAGTCTAATTTTTTGACCGGGGCTTTGTATAAGTCCTGGATACTTTGGATAAAATTCGGCTGCAATGTAGCTTGTTGATTTGCCCATAGTGAGTTAGCAATAGTCAGTTGCACTTGGGGATCAGGATTTTCTAGCAACCCTTTTAATGTGGCGTAGGCCGAGTTAATTTCTGGTAGACTCATGCCCTGTAATTCTAGGGTTTTAGCCATTTCCTGTTGAGTGGAACCACTGGCACCATTATATGCCATGGACAGGGCGATCGCTATACTTGAAGGTGATAGAAAAATGTTATCTTCACTACTGTTTTTTTGCAAAATTTGGGAAAACAGTTTGAAGCCAAATCTATTATTAGCATCTACAAGTTTTTGATCAGAGATTAATATTTTTTTGGGTAAGGGAGTCTCGGAATAATGTAGATCAGATTGGGTGAGGGAATTTGTACTACCACTTACTTGAGAACAACCCAAGACACTGAACAGGACAACACTAGCTGCCGCCAAAACGTAACGTCTCCCTAGACTTACACCATAACGTCTTTGTAGGAATGTTGTTGCCACACCACTTAGTTTTTGCCGATTCATTCTGCCACCTAGTTTACCCAACGTTTTTCGCAGTCGATCTAAAATTGAGGCTCAATTATGTTCCGATTGCTTACTATTGCATTTAGAACCATCAAAACTACAGACGGTTACAGTTTTAGTAACAGTCAAGGGAATAGGGAATGGACATCTGCCTTTTTTCATAAAGTCCACAGACGAACACAGATATTAAGTGTATTATTATACGTTTTATCCTAGGTGATTCAAATGATGAGCAGCAATCAATGGCTGAGTTAGAAAAAGTACTTCTGCCTAATTTTTTTGTATATGTTCTTGATCCTTAGTTTGAGTAACCGAGTTTGTGATAAGTCTTTGATATTGGGTGAAAAATTAAGTTTGTTGTCAAAGAATTCGTTTAATTCTTGCAAAATAATTTGAAATCTTCTGATAATATTTTCCCTGCGATATTCGGCAAAAAATTCTTCAGATAATTTGATAGTTTGTGATGATTTCAGGGAATTTATAACGCGTTGCACGTCATACTCTTGGGAGTAGCCGGCGATTTTATAGCAATTAAACCCAGGGTCTAAATAATCTGACAGTCCACCGTTAATACTGGAAAATACCTGACAGCCACAGGCAAGAGCTTCCATGGGTTGTAGTCCAAAGCCTTCACTAACGAACTGTTGGGCCCAATATTCGGCAGAGTCATACAGGTAAATCTTTGTCTGGTTAAATAGACCGGGTAAGTCTTCTACATAAGAGTCAACTAATTTGAGGTTACACTGTTTCTGCAAAGCGGGGATCAATTGTTGCATTAAATACTCAGAAGATTTTCGGGCTTGAACTAAAACATCAATGTCCCGGTCTAAATGTAAATTTTGAAATTCATTACTAATTTGATTGGGCAAATAATAAATTAAAGAATTAGGGGACTTTTGCCCCCAATATCCCATAGTGTTGCGGCTGACTGTGATGATGGGAATACTAGGGGGTAGGCGAAACTTGTAACCGGCACTGTGGGCATGGTAGATAACGTTATATTGCTTGAGTTTTTTGGCTAGCTGGGGTACATCAAATCCCCAGCTAATGACAAAAATAGCCTGATCTAAATTTTTTTGGGTGAGCAGATCATCGATAAACAGTTGGTCTGTTTCTCTTTGGCGATAAGTGACGACATCAGCGTTACAGATTTGCTGGGCTAGCTGAACTGTTTTTAATTCTGCCCAAAGTCCACCACAGGCAAATTTGCCATAAGTACCGGGAACTAAGAAGTAAAGCTTTCTCATGATTAATTGTTTATTCTCGCCAGCTGACTTTGACAAAATGTCCGGGTCTTCCCCAAAGGTCACGAGTCAGAGTAATATTTTCAATTGTGAGGTTAAAGGGGATGGCGGTGGTGAGATAGCGCTGTGCTATGGAACCTAAATCAGGTGCAAGTTCTGCTGCTGTGGTGGCGGCGAGTCCTAAACCGATTAATTGCTCAATGGGTCGCAATGGTAGTAATAGATTAACACCCACAGCTAGGCTGGCTGTCAACAGCATTGCTACTGATGCATTGGTGCCACAACGGGGATGGACGGCTAAATCCCATTCACCATTAATCAGACGATGTAAGCCGAGTGTGACCGCCCGGCGCAAATCACTGATATTCACCTCACCATAAAGGTAAAATCCTTGTTCTGTAGACAACCCGCCTAAGAGTTCGTTGTCTACTTGTACTTTTTTTGGTCTGGTTTGAGCTTCACTCAGAACCCAAACAGTAGCATGTTCTAGGGCGTGAACTTGTCGTAGCAGGATTATTTCTTTTAATCCTGGGATGAATGATAGGTGTCTGAGTAAGTCAGCATCTTGTGTTGGTTGGGGGGCGGTAAAGTCAAAACTAAAAAAATCAAAGGTAGGTGAACCACCTGGAACAGAAGCTGAAGTATGCATCAAAAGACTGCTCTCCTAGCTGATGGAGCAATATAGATTTTTTAAATGTAACCCTTGAGGCTGTGGATTATTGCTAATTTTTGTTGATGAGAATAGGAATTTACGCTGGAGATCCACCTGAATGCAAAGGCGTGAGGGGAATGAAAACTAGTACACACCCAGCAATGGTTTAATCGTTCTGGATAGGTAAAACACAGCAATTAACGTCGTGCAAGCAGATTTTACCCCACTGTAAAGCCCATCGGACGAGAGCCACTCGGTTTTCGGTTTGGGTTTTGGTGAGAATATTGCTGATATGGTTATCAACTGTGCGTTTGCTAATCTCCAGTTTGATTGCAATATCTTGGTTAGTTAAGCCAGCGGCCACTAAGTCGATAATTTGCAATTCTCTGTCTGACAGACTAACAGGGGTCTGAGACTCGCCACCAGCCATAAGTTTTTCTATCCTCCCTTGGTATATGTACTTAATCCTCTTTTAATTCTAGAAGATTCTTTTGTTTAGAGGGGTTTTAAGTTATGGCAGTCATGCAATTGACTATATTTTCTTTAGATTTCTCTTTAAGAATCATATGTAACTATTTTAATTTTATTAAAGAGATAGCTATGTAAATGTGCTTATATAAGAGCAGATATGTCTCTGGTTAAATTAGCAAAAATGCCATTTTTTCGAGTCAAGGACTGGAGACAGATTAGTGAAGATTGTTTTATATTTTATACTATAGTTAGCAAATCCTGGCGGTTTTAACCGCTGGCGTGGTCACTGATTTGAGTCAACCTATCCCTGAACTCTCAGGTTGAAAGACGCCGTCGTTTTCCACATACCAGATATTTATATGAGCAATCCCCGTGTTTTGTGCGTTGGTGAAATTTTGTTCGATTGTTTAGCTGACCAGTTGGGGCTCAAGCTAGAAGAAGTTCAGTCCTGGACTCACTACCCAGGGGGTGCGCCGGCTAATGTGGCTTGTGCTTTAGTAAAGTTGGGCACTCCCGCAGGTTTTATTGGCGCTGTTGGTGAAGATGAGCCGGGGAGTCAGCTAGTGAAGCTATTAGCAGAGATCGGTGTCGATACAACAGGGGTACAATCCCATTCTACAGCACCAACGAGGCAAGTTTATGTGGTGCGAGATTTGGGGGGCGATCGCAATTTCGCGGGATTTGGTGAGTATGACACCTCTGAATTTGCCGATACGCGCTTACAAGCTCAACAATTACCAGAGTCGCTGTTTACAGAGGCGGAGTTTTTGGTATTAGGTACCTTAGAATTAGCCTACCCTGAAAGTGAGCGGGCAATTCACCGGGCTTTGGAATTAGCAGGACAATATGACCTGAAGATTATTTTGGATGTTAACTGGCGACCTGTGTTTTGGCAAGATGCCAATGTGGCTCGCCAAAAAATCCAGGATATCTTAAAGCAGGTTGATTTCCTCAAACTCTCTAAGGAAGAGGCAGAATGGCTGTTTAATACCACTGACCCAGGTGCAATTACTTACCGTCTGGCTTCCGTTGAGGGGGTGCTGGTAACAGATGGAGAAAATGGTTGTGCCTATTGTTTGGGTGAAAATGAAGATAGGTTACCTTCTTATCCCATTCAGGTTGTGGATACAACGGGCGCAGGGGATAGTTTTTTGGCTGGATTTATCCACCAATTAAGTCAACATGGTATTCAAGGCTTACAGGATGGCGAAACAGCCAAAAAGGTTGTTGCTTATGCTAATGCTGTGGGGGCCCTGACTACTATTAAACCGGGTGCGATCGCTTCTCAACCCACTGGGGCTGAAGTTGAGGCTTTTCTAGCTTCCCATCCAGTTTAGGAAATATTACCAGCTGGGATATCAGCGATAATGGGCTGATACTCCTGGCCGGAAAATGGACGAAAATTTTCTGGCCATTCCGCGGTGACGTTGCACAATAACCGCAGTTGAAGTGGAGTTGGTGCGGGGTTGACCCGTTCAACGTGTACTTTTACAACTTGTGGATTTTTGTTTGTAAGTTGAAGAATATCATCCACAAGATAACGGGGACAATAACCTACGATGTGATGCTCCCTAGTGCATAAAAGTAACGCCTTTGGATCATAGGGATTTTGAAATTCGTGGGCTAAATATAAAAGTTCCCTAGGTTGTAGTTGATTAATTCTTTCAGTTGCACAAGTGGGAAGATGTCTGAGTCCATGTGCAAAAAAATGAATATGGTATAAATTATTTTGATCTGGTTGTGGAGCGGGGAAAACTTCAAATTTATCTGTTACTTTCCTTCCCCCGCTCCGAGAAAGAATGGTAATGGGGTCATCTTCACCTTCTGGAATATTCAGCCATTCAATATAATTTTTATAGTCGGGGCGGGAGCGTCGCATTAATCGGTTAGAAAACAATGGAAACACATCCACTGATGTGTATACTTGATTAAAATCTGGGAAAGAAAGTAATCCAGTAAATCCGCAGTTATTTTTTGCTGTCAATACACCCTTTGTATATAAGAACTCGTACTTTCTACCGTCAAAAGTTAAACGTCCAATGGGAAACCAAGCTCTAGTGTGGGTGTCTTGCCAAGCTAAAAATAATGTTTTCATATTCAGGTGTCTAGGAGTTGTACCAGTCTTTTGTGATTAAATTCCAAGATTGTTTGTGCAAATTCAATTGCTATTGGCGATATGCGATGAGATGGTATGCGACCAAAGAGCATTGACGTATCATGACTGGACACCCTTGCTAATTTTTCTAACCATAACCCAGCAGCTTTTGGATAAAGTTGTTGGACTTGATAAAAAGCATCAAAAGTTCTGAGGGGTTTTTGCCCTCCATTACTAGGGTAAATCAAAGATGTACACTTTTCGGCATAATCTACCACAGAAGATTTATTTTTCAGCTTCAAGTGTCTTTTTCCATCAGACATTTCCCTACCCAAGCTAGAAGCATGGTCATAACTTGGTGCTAAGTGCATCTTATCGCCTAAATTTATGTATGCCCAGTTTTCGTGATGTCTGTCTGTATTTCCTATCCAAGCATCTAAGAGTAAATATCCCACGAAAACCTCCATGGCAAGGTTAATTCCTGCTGGTAGTACCCAGTGAATCGGTGAATTTACGGAACCACTTTGAAGAGCATGGGATATATTATGAATTGTGTGTTGAGATAAGTCTCGGCAATTTTGTGGATATCCAGGTACTATTGGCGCTAGAATCTCATTTCCTAAGGTAAGAATTCCAGCTTCCGGCAAAAACGAGGGGCTAATAACGCCATTGTCACCATTGAATGTGGCTAACTCATAAATAGCATGGGGTAAGTCTAGCAAACTGCACAACTCAGATGCTATCTTCTCTGACCAGTCTTCGCCTGTGTTTTGTCTAGTTTTTTTGTAGAGATAATTGAGATTATCATGGCGGTACCAGAATTTTTCTTTGGTTCCTAAATCTTCATCAGCTTCAGGGGCATCGGGTAGGATGTCAATGATGGGAAATGGTTCTTTCATGCTAAAAATGATCTAAAGCCCAATGACTGTTTTCAGGTTCTCGACAATTAATTGGGGTGGCTCAGAAATATCTACACAGATAGCGTCATCAGGCTCTTCTAGGGTATCTAACTGACTGTTGAGGAGTTTTTCGGACATGAAATGATTTTGTCGCCCTAGGAGCCTTTGCTGTAGTAAGTTTAAACTGCCTTGGAGGTAGACTAGTTGCATGCGATCGCTATCTAATAGTAAATATTGGCGATAGTCTGCTTTGAGCGCCGAACAGGCTAAGACTACATTAGTATTTTGTTGTAACCAGACAGCGATCGCTGTTTGCAAGTCTTTTAACCAAGGCTTTCTATCGGTATCATTGAGGGGGATACCCAGGCGCATTTTCTCAATGTTCGCTGTGGAGTGAAAGTTATCCGCGTCTTGAAATTCCCAGTTTAAGGCATCGGCGAGTAGTTTACCAATGGTGCTTTTACCGGAACCGGATACACCCATGATAATAATGATCATTTTTTTTAACGCAAAGGTACGCAAAGTTAGTTAAATGCTGAGTTGTGCTAAACCTAGGTAGCGTACGCCTTCTGGTGAGATGTCAAAACGACAGGGTAATACTTCTAAACCCTGATGTATGGCATGTCTTAGGAGTCTACCATATATGGGGTCTGTTACATCCCCTGGGGCAAATTCTGTACAGTCCCCCCGGTTGATGAAGTACAACATGACTGCTCGGGTTTGGGGGAGGAGTGCTGTTAGTTCGCGTAAGTGTTTTTGTCCTCTGGTGGTTTCGGTGTCGGGAAATATTGCTCGGGTACTTTGCGCCCATGTTGTGTTTTTGACTTCTAAATAAATTGGCGGTTGTGGCTCTTTTCCTGTGAGGTAGAAGTCTACCCGGCTTTTTTTATCTTGTCCATACACTACTTCGCTTTTAATTTGGCTATAATCTCCTAGTTGGGGGAATAGGTGTTTTTCTAAGGCTAGTTTAACTATACGATTGGGTAAGGCTGTGTTTACTCCTACCCAGGTGGGTTCAGTATCATGTACCTGAATTAATTCTAAGGTGTAAGCTAATTTGCGTTTGGGGTTATCACTTTGAGAAAGTTGTACTTTACTCCCGGGGGTGGATACTCCTGTCATTGGCCCTGTGTTGGGACAATGTGCGGTGACTATTTCCCCGGAGTCAAGTTGAATGTCGGCAAAAAAGCGCTTGTAGCGCTTTAGTAGTGTTCCTGAATATAATGGTGGATAGCGGTAAAGCCAGTCAATCATGATCAAATCTGTTTACTGTTAAGTAATATACAATGATTAACTGCTGATGGAATTATGCAACAGGTTGATTTCATATTTAACATATAAGTGGAATGTTTATCTGGTTAGGTGATTTATGAGTAATGAGTTTTATCACCGGGGACTAAAAAGGGCTGAGGAAAAAGACTACTCTGGTGCTATTGAGGAATTTACTAGTTGTTTACAATGGGTCCCTGATTTTGCGGATGGGTTTTTACACCGGGGTCTGGCTTATTATAATTTAGGTGCGATTCATCAAGCAGTTTCTGATTATACTGAATGTATCCGGTTGAATCCTGGGGGTATGGAGGGGTATTATTGTCGGGGATTGGCTAGGGTAGTACTGAAAAACTTACCGGGGTCGCTGGAAGATGTGGATCAGGCGATTCGCCTCAATGTTAATTATGCACCTGCTTATCAATTGCGGGGAACAATACGGCGCAAGCAAGGTTTTATTCAAGATGCGATCGCTAACTTTAAAAAAGCCGCTGAATTATATTTAGCACAAAAAGACACCGCTAGCTGTCGGCTGTGTATGGAAAAAATTAAACAGTTACAACCAAAACCAAAACCAGATGTAAACTCAAGTAATTATACTAAGGCTTATGCCCAAAAAATATTAGACTTATCAATCAACGGATATTTTACCCAGTTATTAGAAAAAGCCGAACAGGGAGATACGACTGAGGCGATCGCTGATTTAAACTGGATATTACAAGCTGACCCCCAAGATGCTCAAGCTTATTGTTGTCGGGGGGTGGTCAGGTGTAAAATGGGCAATTATCGAGAAGCGATCGCTGATTTTAACCAAGCTATACAATTAAACTTCACAGATGCCATAGTTTATCGTAACCGAGGTAAAGCCCGTTCGCTGTTGGGGGACAATCAAGGAGCGATGGCGGATTTTAATCAAGCTTTGAAAATCCAACCCCAAGATGCTTTAATATATGTGGCTAGGGGTAATGCCTATCGATTATCTGGTAATTATCTGGATGCCATTCAAGATTACAACCAAGCATTACAAATTCATCCCCATTATGCACCAGCTTACTACAATCGCGGTATTGCCCATGCTTGCTTAGAAGAAATGCAAAACGCAGTTGCAGATTATCAACAAGCGGCGAGTATTTTTTGTGAACAGGAAGATTGGGACAATTATCATCAAGTATTGGAGAGGTTGCAAAAAGTCCAGACATCTAGACCGGAGTGGAAACAGCAAAACTATGGTTTACTGCGTCAGCGACTGTTGCGACTGGTGGGGGGACATTGGGAAATCGCCCAAAGACTAATTGATGATAAACAGGAATACCTTCCGGGGATGTCTTATGAATGGTATTTACAACAAGTAATTGAGGATATAGAACGGGGACGAGGTAGGTGATGATTCTTAATTTAGAGGTTTTGAGGGGATTATTCCATATTTTGCAACCCCATAGCAATCTTACTGTGTTTCTCAATTTGCCCCATAACTTGTTTCGCCCTTTGAATGACTACATCTGGTAAACCCGCTAAACGTCCAGCTTCAATACCATAGGACTTATCCGCACCTCCGGGCTGAACTTGATGTAAAAAAACGATTTGGTCGGGTAACTCCTTGACGGTGACTTGATAATTAGCCACATTGGGGAGAATACTAGCCAATTCATTTAACTCATGATAGTGAGTGGCAAAAATTGTCCGCGAGCGAATTTCTGTAGCTATATATTCCGCTACGGCCCAAGCAATGGAAAGACCGTCAAAAGTTGCTGTTCCTCGGCCAATTTCATCTAATAATACCAGCGATCGCGCAGTGGCATGATTGAGAATATTGGCGGTTTCATTCATTTCTACCATAAAAGTAGATTGACCTGTGGCTAAATCATCCACTGCACCCACACGGGTAAAAATGCGATCGCATATTCCCAACTTCGCCAGGGTCGCTGGAACAAAACTCCCAATTTGCGCCATTAACTGAATTAACCCCACCTGACGCAAATAACAACTCTTACCGCTTGCATTTGGTCCGGTGAGAATAACTAAATCTGGTTTTTCCTCTAGGTGCTGGGTGGTCTGTTCTCTTCCTAAGTGGGTGGAGTTGGGGACAAAAAACCCTGCGGGTAAAGACTGTTCGACTACGGGATGACGACCATCGACAATCATCATCTCCCGTCCCGAAATCATGTCTGGACGACAATAACCTTGTTGTACAGCTAACTCAGCTAAACCACATAACACATCCGCTGCAGCTACAGCACGGGAAACATTGCGAATTACTTCCGCTTGTTCTCCGACATCTTGGCGCAACTCTACAAAAATCTCATATTCCAACTGGTTTAAATCATCCCGCGCTGTGAGTATGCGCGCTTCCCGTTCCTTCAGGTCTGGGGTGATGTAACGTTCCTCGTTGGTGAGGGTTTGCTTGCGGATATAATTATCGGGTACTTGGTCAGATTTAGAGCGGGGAACACTAATATAATAACCAAAGGTTTTATTAAATCCTACCTTTAAGGTGGGGATTGCGGTTTTTGCTCGTTCGTCAACTTCTAAATTAGCAATCCATTTCTGGTCTGATTCTACGGTGGCTTTTCTCTGGTCCAACTGGGGATTTATCCCCGGACGAATTAAGCCGCCTTCTTTAATATGTATGGGTGGTGATTCTACTATATGGTCGTGTAATTTTTGGGCTATTTCTTCCAAGACATCCGGGACTTTTTGTAAGGCTTTGAGAAAAGGCGATCGCGCATCGGCCACTAGGTGAGATAATTGGGGTAAGCGTGAGAGGGAATCGGCCAAAGCTGCTAAATCCTTAGCGTTAGCTGTTCCCGAAGCTGCTCTACCTGTCAGCCGTTCTAAGTCGTAAATTTGCCGTAACAATTGCCGCAAATCTTGACGCAGGGGTGTATTTTCCATCAATTCTTGGATGGTGTCTTGTCGCGCCCGAATGCCTTTAAGATCAAGTAGTGGTTGCAATAACCACCGCCGCAAAGCCCGCCCCCCCATTGATGTGCTAGTTCTATCCAAGGCCCACAGCAGGGAACCATGAAATGTACCATCCCGGACGGTTTGCGTAATCTCTAGGTTACGGCGGGTTTGATTATCTACAATTAAATAGTCAGTAATAATATAACTGCGTAACTTTTGCAGGGTAACGGGGTTGACTTTTTGCATATCTTCCACATACTCTAGCAGACCCCCAGCGGCTCGTACTGCTAAAGGAAGATGATCACAACCGAGTCCTTCGAGCGATCGGATCTTAAATTTCTGCAATAATTTTGATCTAGCTTCACCTTGGGTAAAGGGAGCCTGCGATCGCAGGCTATAACAAAATGATGGTGGTAAACATTGGGGAAGATGAGGCGAAGTTTCTCCGGGACGCAACAAGCTCCCTAAATCCGGGGCGTTAGTGGGAACCACCACCTCTGAGGGTTGCAACCGCATTAGTTCCTGGGTTAGGTGTTCTAAATCACTCCCCTGAGTTGTGAGGAATTCCCCGGTGGAAATATCTGCATAAGCTAAACCCCAATGATTTACGGCAATTACTACAGCGGCTAAGTAATTATTGCGACGCGTATTTAACATTCCCTCTTCTAGCAAAGTCCCCGGTGTGAGGATACGGGTGACTTCACGCTTGACCAGACCCACTGCTTCCGATGCGTCTTCTACTTGGTCGCAAATTACCACCGCATAGCCTTTTTCTACTAACTGGGTGGTGTAGCGTTCCCAGGCGTGATGCGGTACACCAGTCATGGCTACGCGACCAACTTCGCCACCGTGTTTACTCGTCAGTACCAGTTCCAATTCTCTGGAGACTGTTACAGCGTCTTGGAAGAAAGTTTCAAAAAAATCTCCTACCCGATACAGCAGCAAAGCATGAGGATATTTATCCTTCATTTCTACATAGTGCTGGTACATCTTACTCAGCTTACTGCGGTCTGCTAATTGAGTATCAATCAGAGGCGCTGCAGGGTTATGGGGTTCCGTTAGTTGAGTGTCAGAATCAGAAGCAGTCATAGATGGTAGGTTATGCACGGACATTCCACAATATTTGATGATAACCTGATGTGGAGTTTAAGAGGCGATGGCTCAAACTTTTGTGATGTTTTCTGGCTATCTCAGCTGCACAAAAAGCCAGTAGACAGAATAATTCTATCTTACTGGCTCAATTAAGCTCAGGTTTCCAAAACTTACGCTTCTGGTGGTAAGTCCTGGCTATAAATAATTTCCCCTGCTAAATTACGCAGTGATACTGTCATCACTTTAGTATTAGCATCAATTTTCACTCCACCAAAGAATTGTAAACCTTCAGTGGGGGGTCGATTTGGACGCATACCTGGAGGATTGCTTTGAAATATCAATTGTGGACCAAAGGTATTGTCTAATTGTCCCGGTCCGAATGTCCCAGAATTGAGAGGTCCGGCGACAAACTCCCAAAAAGGCTTAAAGTCTTGAAATACTGCCCGATTGGGGTCATAATAGTGGGCTGCGGCATAATGTACGTCAGCAGTTATCCAAACAACATTTTTAATGTTTCTGCGTTTGATAAATCGCAGTAATTCAACCAACTCTAATTCCCTTCCAGAGGCTTTACCATTATCTGCGTTAGCCCAAGCCTCAAAAGCAGTAGGACCGTCTCGCACTATTAGCCCTAAAGGCATATCACTGGAAATTACTTTCCATGTAGCTTTTGATTTAAGTAGTTGCACCTTCAACCATTGCAGTTGTGATTGGCCCAGCATATCTGTTTCTGGACTTTTTGCTGGCTGAACATTCCCGGTATTTGGTCCACGATAAGTCCGCTCGTCTATCGTGAAAATGTCAAGTAATGGACCATATTGGAAAGAACGATAAATTTCTGACCGGTCAGCACCATATCTTGACTTATATTTCATGGGCATATACTCAAAAAATGCTTGTCTTGCCCTTTGTACTAGCAAGTCAACATCCTTAACAGTATAGCGATCATCAGTCAAAAATTCCCCAGGATACCAGTTGTTTACAGCTTCGTGATCATCCCATTGGGCTAACATCGGTACTTGGGCGTTAAAACGCTTCACATTTTCATCTAGCAAGTTGTATTGAAAATTACCACGAAATTCTTGTAGGGTTTCTGCTACCTTTGACTTTTCTTCTGTGACGATGTTCCGCCAAATACTACCATCATCTAGTGTTCTTTCTGCTACAAGTGGGTTATCGGCGTAAATCGTATCCCCGCAATGGATGAAAAAGTCAGGATTTAATTGACGCATTTGTTCATAAATTGTCATCCCACCCAAATCGGGATTAATCCCCCAGCCTTGACCGGCGGTATCTCCACCCCAGACAAAGAAAATATCTCTTCCGGTTCTGGAAGGAGTGCGAAATGTACCGCTGACAGGTTCACTTTGGATGCGTGGATTGTCTAAGTCTTGGAAAATTACCCGGTAAAATATTTGCTGGTCTGGGGGTAAGTTCTTGAGAACATATCTGGCTGTAAAATCCTGTTCCTGTGAAGTACGTTCACCAAAAACACGTCCTAGTCTGTTAAAGGATTCACTGGTAGAGTATTCAATCACCATTCGTGCAGGGCGATCGCTCCGACTCCAAATCACAATACTATTACCACTTATATCCCCAGTAGCAACACCATAGGGTATGGTAGGACGCATACTTTCAGATGTAATAATTCCGGGAGCTTGTCCAAATACTTGTGAATTTGATACAATATTTGTGGTGATAATACTACCTGCTGTTACAGCAGAACTAAGTAAAAACTGCCGACGATTTAATCTTAATGGGTTATGAGATTTTATGCTCATGAATAGCCCCCTCAAGCAAAGTATTACAAAATAGTTAACTACTAAATTTTGTAATGCCAATAAGTAAAGCTTGAGTTATCCAAAGGTTAATTAAAACTAGTTTTTTAGATTAATTTGGCAAAAACCTCACCCTAGGTTCTGGAGAGATTTCTGCTTAGTTAGGAGATGGAAAGCATTGCTCACAGGAGAAAGATGGAAGTAGATAAAACCAAAATCATATCACCGGTAAACTTGGAATCACAAGCAGATGCGGAACTAGAACAGAAGCTGCGGGAACTCAAGTTTAGACAAGAACTTAGAAAAGATTGGATTTTATTTATTGTCAGGGATGTTGTTATTTTTTCTGGGGCGATCGCCTTTGTGTTTGCTATCTGTGGCTATTCTCTGTTCATTCTGATTAATAGGTAAGATGAACTACCATCATCCCCAGGGTCACCATTAAAAATTATAGCCAATCCCCAGGAGCAAACCCACATCAGTACGATCTAAAAATGCTGCATTTGCAGTACCGGTGACAGTAAAGCGATCGCCTATAGGCACATCCACACCACCAGTTAATAATAAACCAACGTCAGAACCGCTTCCAGTTTCAAAAGCTACCCCAGCCCCTAAAAAAGGAGATATTGATATTTGTTCTCCATTTAGGGGATCTGCGAAACGGGGAGCAAAATCTAAAGTTACGGGAACCAAAAACAGTGTATCGCCCCCAAATATCACCGCTGGTCGCACGGAGATAGTATTAGTCAGCCCAATTTTGCTGATTATTCCATAGTTACTTTCACTGAGAGTTGAATTACCACCTATACCAATGTTACCAGCAACCCCAATATAACTAGACCCTCCACGAGTACCTGTACCTGGTTCCATAGCAACAGTAGTTGCTGCTGGTGGCGATTGACTGACTCCCAGGTTAGGTGGTATGAGTACCTTATTAATTACATGAATGACACCATTACTCGCTTGTACGTTGGGCTGGATAACATCCGCATCATTGACCGCAATTTGATTAGTAGCTCTATCTACCTGAATATTTACAGGTACATCCTCAAAGGTGATTAATTCTCCGGATGAGAGTTGATTAGCGGTTACTTCCCCAGGAACCACATGATATCTCAAAATCTCAATCAATAAGTCTCTATTCTCCGGTTGCTGCAACTCTTCTAGAGTCCCAGCTGGTAAAGCTGCAAATGCCTGATCCGTGGGAGCAAACACTGTATAGGGTCCGGGTTGCTGTAGAATACCTGCTAAATTTGCTGTTTGCAATAAAGAAGTCAAGCTTGTAAAAGTGTCACTCGATGCGGCAATAGAAACAATATCTTGACTTTGAGTTTGTTCCGTAGCCCCAACTATATACTTAGTGGCTACAAGGTTGCTAGCTAGGGGTTGCATTTGTCCCTGTCTGACTAAAGCTTGATATAAAATCGCCGACGCTTCAGCACGAGTTAAAGGATCTAGCGGGTTAAGTAGCTTAACATTGGGATAATTAACAACAATACTAGCCTCCGTAGCTGCTGCAACATTATCTAGTGCATAGCTGGGGATTGCTGACGCATCTGTGTAGTAAGTATTGACTACGGCTAATGGATTCTCTCTAGTTTGTAAACCTAAACCATTTGTTAAAGCAACTATGGCCTCAACTTTGCGAATTTGCTGATTTGGCAGAAATAAGTTTCCTGGATAACCTGACATAAATCCGGTTTCGTAGGCTTCCTGAATTGCAGAACCCGCCCAGAAGTTCCCAGGAACATCTGCAAAACCATCTGCACTTATTTGCCGAATTTGGTCTTGATTAAAAGCTTTTTGAATCATTGCTGCAAATTCAGCCCGACTCACTGGTTCATTTGGCCTAAAAGTACCATCTGGAAAACCAGATATAATGTTTCTTTGCGCTAAAGCTTGAATAAATGGACTGGCCCAATACTGTGCACTAACATCAGACAAGTTAGCTGCTAAAGCAGGGGAGGGAGTCACACTGGTTTGAGCGGAAACTATCATGGGATTGATTGTAGCCAGTATGACTCCCAAGGACAACAAAGTTGTACCTGCTGATGACCAACGCCAGAAACTAATCATGAAAATATCCTCCAAGAAAAAGTTGAAAATTATTTTATGTAGATTCCTAGTAGACACAGGAATGTTTGGCTGATGTCAATATCTAAAGTACCAATGCCAACCTGAATGATTGAGAGTTATAACTTTTGAGGACATGATCATTTTCTCCTCACCCTGATTAATTTATCTATGACTTGATAGCGGAGTCTTACCATAATACTGGGCATTTAATCGCCACTTTGCCAAAATTCTCGCCAAATGTCTCAATAGTATGGAAATAAATTATTGGACATAATGAATGTTCTCAGATTTAATTGAATTACACAACTAGCTTAAGGTGAAACTATTATTTTTTTTCTCTTCCTTTAGATAGTTGAGGACAATCGAATACCTATTGATTAGGATGAATATATACAACTTAAGTATTTTTATCGACTGCAATTGCATCTAAATTATTACTCAGGAGTGATCATGCTTTTAGATGCTGATTATCATCACTAAAAATCTCATATCTACCACAGATAAACACAGATGTTTTCCTACTTTATGGGACGGGGAATGCAATAATGTAATATGCTTAATCTCTTTGTGTCATTAATTACACAAATTCATGGCTGATATAGGGGCATAATATTTTGATACAAGACATAATTGGCGATAAACTAATGACAGGCAAGACTCAATTTAGATAGGTACTAAATTCCCTCCCATTTGTATCACTTGCTTATATGGGGACAAAAAAACTCAGTCTGAAGGGCGGTAATGCAAACTAAAAAAAAATTAGATCAATTATGGATAGTACGCTGCTTTGCCGCAGTTCTACTCTTTGGTCAGGTACTCCTGCATTTACTTCAAGGAAAAACTTACTACCGCAAAATTTTGCAACACATGGTGACCGCAGGGCCTGCTTCGGTGTTTCCAGTTGTCCTTGTTAGTGGTTTTGCTGGTATGATTTTTACTATTCAAACTGCTCGAGAATTAGTGAGATTTGGTGCCTTAGATGCTGTGGGGGGGGCTTTCGCTTTGGCTTTTTGCCGAGAATTAGCGCCTCTTTTGACAGCTAGTATTATTGCTGGACAAGTAGGTTCTGCTTTTGCAGCGGAAATAGGTGCTATGCGAGTTACAGAGCAAATTGATGCACTTTATATGCTCAAAACAAATCCTATTGATTACTTGGTGCTTCCTAGAGTAGTGGCTTGCATTTTGATGATGCCCATTATGATGGTTTTTGCTTTAGTTGTAGGCATCACTGGTGGGGTTTTTGCAGCATCCCAATTTTATCATGTTGACCCTGAAGCATTTTTAGAATCTGTCAGAACTTTTTTAGAACCATCAGATTTACTTATAGTTTTAGTGAAGGGGCTGATTTTTGGTGCTATAGTCGCTATCAATGGTTGCAGTTGGGGACTAACTACTAAGGGAGGAGCAAAAGAAGTTGGAGAGTCGGCAACAACCGCAGTGGTCACTACTTGGGTGTTAATTTTTATGATGGACTTTTTTCTCTCTTTGTTGATGTTTCATGAGCCTACAATTTAATTGGAGTTGAAAATTAGATGAGCACTAGCTCATTTTTAATCTGTATCAAATTTAACGTATATGTATTTGAATGCTAGTATTTCTCTCAATTAAAATAATCATAAAAATTACTATTTAACGAGCCATCAATAAATTTGATTGCTATATTGTACTAAATAAGCATTGCATCAGGAAAGTACAGAACCTCATCCCCTGTCCCCCTCTTGCTTAAAGAAGACTGGGTGAGGTGGAAAATTTTCCTTTGCTGGTTATTTAATTCACATTCCTAAGTAATCTGGTGAGGATACGGAATTGGTGCGTAATGATTTACATGGCTTAGATATTAGTCATACAGAATTGCAAAATTTGACTAATTTACCTGTTAAAGAGCAATTAATTATTATTACCCAACCTTTAAGAACAATTGCTAAAAGGATTACAGATAAACTTAGGGGTTCCGAGGGAGCTACTGTAGTTTTTATTAGTTCTTCTATATTTGTTTTTAGTTATTTGCTCTTTGATATCCTGATTAAGCTGTTTGCTACTTGGATCACAATTCCATCTTGGTTACTGTTAATAATATTGTGTTCTTGGGGTGGATGTGTCACACAGATTGTTTTCTATTTATTATGGCGGAGAAAAATTAAAATACTTAATCACAATATGACGAATTCTTTAGAAATACTTTTAAATGATGTTGATAGGTATAATGCTGTTATCAAAGCCATAGATATCAATGATCAAATAGAAGCAGCTGGTAATCCAGGAGTGGTTATTAGAGAAAGGGAAAAAGTTATCGCCGCCTTGAAGCTCACAAGAAATGATTTAATTCGGGCTTTGAAGACAGAGAGAATTTTAAGAGAAAATCAGAATTTTATTCTCAGAAATACAGAGTTATTTACTAATAATTTGGCGACTTTAACCGCAATGCAAGTTACAGAAGAAGCGACCGAGCATGGTAGGTTACTCAATGAAGCATTGCAAATTGCTTTAGATGTGCAACTGGAAATGAAAAGGCTGCAAAACCTGACCTCACACTCATGAATCTTGCTATGAAACTCCCCAGGACTGCAATCGACAGTCTAACATAAAGAGGTGTGAATTTAGCGATCGCCTATAGGTATGGACTGGAAAGAAATTAGAGGTAACTGGGTACTCATTCCCCCAAAGCCCATTGGCATCATCCATTTTCTCGGAGGTGCATTTGTGGCCACCGCACCCCATCTGACTTATCGCTGGTTACTAGAACATCTGGCTAATCAAGGATATGTGATTATTGCTACACCATTTATCAATACTTTAGATCATATTGCGATCGCCAAAACCGTACTACTGAACTTTGAACGCACCCTAGAAAGATTACACGACTCTGGCTCCCTACGCCAGCTTTATCTGCCTACTTACGGGTTAGGGCACAGTATGGGTTGTAAACTTCACTTACTCATTGGCAGTTTGCTACCTGTAGAACGTGCTGGAAATATTTTAATTTCCTTCAATAACTACGCCGCCAAAGAGGCCATCCCCTTAGTAGAGCAATTTAATTCTACTTTGCCCATTGAGTTTACGCCCTCACCAGTGGAAACCGACACAATTGTAAGACAGAGCTACAATATCCGCCGTAATTTATTAATAAAATTTAGCAACGATACCATTGATCAATCAGCAGGTTTAAGTCAAATCTTACTAGACCGCTTCTCCCACATGGTGACAAAACAAACCTTACCAGGTACTCACACCACACCTTTAGGTCAAGATATCAAATGGCAAACAGGAGGGTCATTTACTCCTTGGGATGCTTTAGGACAATGGTTTAAACAAGAAATTTACCGAGATTTAAACCAGCTAAAACGCGCCATTCTCTTATGGTTAAACCCATTATCACCCCCATAACATTTGAAAAAACCGAGTATATAAAAATTATCGGTGTTTATCTGTGTGCATCTGAGGTCAATTAATTCCTTCTTGATATCTTCCCACGAGGAGAAAACCCTGGGAGTATTGGCAAAATACCAAACCATGATCAAATTTCCAATTAGCATTATCCATGTTTCAAATCCTCGTAATTGATGATGATATTTCTATACAAATATTCCTGAAGAGGATGTTAGAAAAACAA
This sequence comes from Anabaenopsis arnoldii, assembly GCF_028331025.1. Classification (NCBI taxonomy): domain Bacteria; kingdom Bacillati; phylum Cyanobacteriota; class Cyanophyceae; order Nostocales; family Nodulariaceae; genus Anabaenopsis; species Anabaenopsis arnoldii. Next base: position 21,620 of record NZ_JAQMUH010000061.1, read on the forward strand.
GGCTATAAAGTAATTACTGCTAGTAATGGAGAAGAGGGAATAGCCAAGGCTATAGCTTACCATCCAGCCCTGGTTATTTGTGATTGGATTATGCCAGGACTCAATGGGTTAGAAGTCTGTAAGCGCATGAAGACAGACCCCAGCTTATGCACCACTTTCTTTATTTTTTTAACATCTTTAGATTCCATTGCTGATCGTGTCAAGGGACTAGATGCTGGCGCTGATGATTTTATCTCCAAGCCCATTGAGCAAAATGAATTAAAAGCAAGAGTCAGAGCCGGATTGCGCTTGCATCAGTTAAGTCAGGATTTACATACTCAAAAGCTACTTTTAGAAACTGAATTAGCACAAGCAGCAGAATATGTGCGATCGCTGCTACCACTACCAGTCATGGAACCTCTAAAAATCGACTCGCGATTCATTCCTTCCCGACAACTTGGCGGCGATTGTTTCGATTACTACTGGCTAGATGCTGATTATCTAGCTATATACCTTCTAGATACGGCTGGACATGGACTAAAAGCTGCTCTCCCCTCAATTTCCGTCCTCAATCTGTTACGTTCCCGCGCCTTAAAAGGTTTGAATTACTATCAACCGAGCGCTGTACTCAAGGCTTTAAATCAAACCTTCCAGATGAATTACCAAAATGACAAATATTTTACTATTTGGTATGGAGTTTATAACCGAGTTAAGCGGGAGTTAATTTATGCAAGCGCTGGTCATCCCCCTGCAATATTAGTATCTGGTACATCTGCCAAAAACACCGAATTTAAATTACTAAGAACTCCGGGAATGCCTGTTGGGATGTTTCCAGAGGCAAAATATGTTGACGCCTTTTGCAATATTGATAAATTTAGTAATCTCTATATTTTCAGTGATGGTGCTTATGAAATCACAAAATCAGATGGCACACTTTGGAGTTTAGATGCTTTTATTCAAATACTTGTTAGCTTACAACACACCATTGAAGTCAAACTCGATCAAGTATTGAATTATCTCATTGCTTTGAACTCCAAAGATGCTTTTGATGATGATTTATCAGTCCTACAAATTAATTTCGATTAATTATTTTGGGGAGAGTACAACTTGATTAAAGTCATCTTCATTTAAAAATATCTCAAACACTTTATCCATACCTGTTAATTCAAATAATATTCTGACTTGTTCATTGATAGAACACAGAACTAGTTTGGTATTTGCTGCCCGTAATGTTTTGAATGCTAATACTAAAGCGCCCAAGGCAGAACTATCCATAAACTTGACATCTTGACAATCGACTAAAACTATTTTAGCACCACTTTCTACAAGGCAGATCAGGTCTTCTCGTAGTTGTTGTGAGTTGGTGGTGTTGATAATTCCACTGAGCTTCAGGACTTTGACTTGTTCATTCATAATACTTATGACCAGATTGTTTTAAGAAGATGTCATGATTTTGTTAGTATTATATACCAAGATGGAGTTTTTGAGAAAACTAGCAACATCAAACAGGCACTAAATTACTAGTGGTATATCATAAATACTTGCTGATTAATAAAAAAGTATCCAGTATTTCATTTAACAGAAATTACATATATAGAAATCAGGTTTGGTTTCTGAATTGATTTGTGTAGGTAGGGAACAGGGAACAGGTAAGAAGAATTGCTGTGTGTACTGAGTCTTGTTCAAAAAATTAAATAGGAGTCCTATAGCCAAAGTTTATAAAAGTTTATATAAGTTAGATGGGTTTCTAAGAGGATGTTTGTCAAGTCATGATTAGTGTATCGAATATTATTTGACCCCTCCCTCTCCTTACAAGGGTAGGTTTTTAATATGATCTGTGAAGGCAAGACCACCGAAGACAAGGAAGGAAAGTGGACAAGGAAGATTTTA
>NZ_JAQMUH010000062.1:0-11469 GCF_028331025.1 Anabaenopsis arnoldii
GGGAACCGCCAAACTGAATAATTTTGGCTACTTCTGCTTGGTACTGGCTAATCAAAAGTCTGGACATGGGGAAACTAGGGGATATACAAGGGCAGAAATTTCAATATAGAGGATAGCTGACAGTGATTTAGCAGACAGTTTATTAAAATTTATACAAGTGTAAATAACTTTAAGTTAGAATAACTGTAAGTTTGTCATCTATCTTAGGGTAGAGATATAGATCCGGGGTTGGTTTTGCTGTAGGTGAGAAGATTTTGCCTTTAAGTTTCACAACAAATAGCCATGAGGTGTTAGCCTGTTGACAAAGTGCTAACCCTTGATTCCAAGCGTGTCTGGCTACTCCTGCGTGTTATCCTAGTAGTAGTCGGTGTTGCTTGTTGACTTTAAGTTGGGTTTTGAATCTTAGTAGCATACAGTGATTTTACTGTAATTCTGTCACCAAGCGAAAAGATGAGAGGAAATTTTCAGCAACTGTGAGTTTTTGTTATTCTTAGTTAAGAAAAGAGTAACTAGCTACTAACCCTCGGTGATACCACAATCCAACCGTGAGAGTCTGGGGTATGGGCTGGGTTTTGGGGATGGGGTGTAACTAACTTCCCATTTCCCCTCCAACAAAGTCTCCGACATGGTGTTAACCACTTGTATCGGTTGTTTTAACCTTTCCCCGATGCGAGTAGCTGTCAACTCCAACACCGATGTACTCAACTTAAGTTCTGGTACACGCACCACCTCCAAGGATTAACCCGAGCAAATAAGCAAGCAATGCAACTCAAAAGATGGGAATCTCCCCGCACAGAAGGGAGAAACGATAAAGGTAGGGGCGGTTCTGCGAGAAAACGCCAACTGAAAAAGCAAAGACAAATGTTACGCCAAAAACTCAAACAAGCTGACAAAGCACCCAAAGGGGGAAGAGAAAAAATCTTCCCCTTTTTTTTGGTGTTGTCCTATCCTACCAATTGCGCCATCCTCCAGGGGATGTAACTTCACTGGTAGATTTTCCATGATTTTGCAATAAAGATTGATATTCTTGGCTGCTAGACCAACGGTCAATTTCTCTAGCTCTTAGAACTGGGACTGGATGAGTTAATTGGGATGTGCGAGTGGCTTTGACCATTTCCCCCATTTCGGTTTTACTAATGTCATCGTAAGCACGAGCTTGGGCGACAAAGGCCTCTAAATTAAGTTGTGGTGCTAGGGTAGGGGAACCACCGGCTAACTTCATTAAGACTGACATCACAACTTTGGGGTCTTGGGTGGCGAGTAATGCAGCGCGATCGCAGGTAAACTCAGCACAGCGTACCCATTCTAATAATTGTGTTTGTATGGCTTGGGCGATAAAAGTACCCACATTGGGGACAATTGCAGCTGCTAAGACCAAGAGATTCACAGGTGTTAAATAAACGCTGTGGTCACACTTAAGATGTCCTAATTCATGGGCGATCACCGCCTGTATTTCCTGTGGGGTCAACAGTTCCACCAAAGAAGTATGGAGGACAATAAAAGGCTGCTTACCCCGCATAGCAAAAGTATAAGCATTAGGAGCCGGATGTTGGCGGATATATAACTGGGGAGGGTCTATATCCAAGATTTTGCAGGCTTCTAACAATAATTGGTATAAATCAGGCAATTGTTTTTCACCCACCAACACACTGGAGGCAATATTTTCCACATAAAAAACCTGTTCGGCGACCGGTCCGAGCCAATTTCGCACCATCATATCCAGACCTGGTATCTGCTTAAGAGATGTGGTGGCTTGTAGGTCTAATGGATGACGAAAGGAGTCAGCTTTTAAGCCGATGAGCGGAGTTTTGAACAAGGACATGATATAACAACCTGAAAAAACAGAAGATCAACAGCCTCCCACAGCTAGTATAACGAGTGCTGAGTCCTGAGTGCCAGTCCCCAGTCCCCAGTACCCATTCATTACCCCTGATCCCCGAGTACCCCAGTTTAGGCTGGGGGAGTACTGCTGCTAGGAGTTAATTCCGGATCTTGTGGTACAGCAACCACGCGCAGTATTTTCGCCCCTAGTTGCTGTAATTTCAGATCAATTCGATCATAGCCGCGGTCAAGATGCTGTAATCCCTGAAACGTCGTTTCTCCTTCAGCTGCGAGTCCTGCTAAAACTAATGCTGCGGAAGCCCGTAAATCTGCGCCTATAACTGGTGCACCGGATAAAATCTGCACTCCCCGCACAAAGGCAGTATTACCCTTGACCCGAATATCTGCTCCCAAGCGATTCAACTCAGACGCATGACCCAGCCGATTTTCAAACACCGACTCATTAATCAGGCTATCACCCTCAGCCACACTTAGTAAAGCCATAAATGGCGCTTGCATATCCGTGGGAAAACCAGGATGGGGTAAAGTTTCAATATCCGTAGCTCTGAGGCTGGATGCGGGGAGGATACGTAAGCAGTCTGGTGCTTCTTGCATGATCGTTAAACCCATTTTCCGCAATTTAGCAATTACTGGAATTAGGTGGTTTGGTAACACTGGAGACATACTAATTTCTGAACCAGTAATAGCTCCCGCTACTAAGAACGTTCCCGCCTCAATGCGATCAGGAATAATACTGTAGTCGATAGAATGTAACTTGGTCACACCCACTATTTTAATCTGACTACTGCCAGCACCCTGAATCTTAGCCCCCATACCGTTACAGAAATTAGCCAAATCCACGACTTCTGGCTCTCGTGCCGCGTTTTCAATAATGGTTTCCCCATCCGCGAGGGTGGCGGCCATCATTAAAGTTTCCGTAGCTCCCACACTGGGGCTATCTAGGTAAATTTTAGCCCCTTTTAACCTACCACCACTCCCCGGAACATAGGCATGACAAATGCCATGTTCAATCCGCACTTGAGCCCCCATGGACTCGAGTCCGCGCACATGTAAATCCACTGGTCTAGCTCCAATGGCACAACCACCTGGTAATGGCATTTGTGCTACCCCCAGCCGAGCCACAATCGCCCCAATGGCAAAGAAACTGGCCCTTAATTGGGTAACTAATTCGTAAGGAGCTGTTGATGTGGTAATTTCCCTGGCGTTGATATCTAAAATGTCACCTTCTCTGGTGATGCGAACACCTAAAGCTGACAACACCTCACTCATTCTTTCTACATCCGCCAGTAATGGAACATTGCGGATGCGACAATCGCCTGAACACAGCAAAGATCCAGCCATAATCACTAGTGCCGAATTTTTAGCCCCACTGATTTTCACATGGCCTCGTAAAGGATGCCTACCCCGTATTTGCAAGACTGAGGAGTCTGCTTCCTGAGAAATCTTGGCATCTGGTAAGCTGCTAGAAGGATTAATAAGCCTACCTCCAAAAACAATACGTAATTTTATAGGTTAGAAGTTGGTTTTGATTCTACAGTAAAGAGTTAATTTCTCTACATTTTCTTAGACATCTCGTATTAATAAATTTGAATTCACAGGTTCCTTAAGGTCTATAAACATTCTGGAGTAAGCTTTGTGAGGTGGTCAGACTTGCCCCAGTCTAGGTGGAAAGAATAATTTAGGGATGGTACTTGACAAAAATAAATATTTAAGTGATAATGATGAATCGTTGATCAAAATGAATGCCAGCGGAACTGGCGGAATTGGCAGACGCGCTAGATTCAGGTTCTAGTGCCGCAAGGCTTCCGGGTTCAAGTCCCGGGTTCCGCATAAGTGTTTGATTGTGAAATTCTTTTGAGATTGGACTAATCCAAAATCAAAACTATCTAATTGTGTTAACTAGTCTCCAAAACCCTTTAGTCAAGCAAATCCGCAAGCTGCACTCTACCAAAGAGCGTCATAAGCAAGAATTATGTTTACTGGAAGGAACACACCTGTTGCAGGAGGCTTGCCAGGTGAATTACCCACTAGTAACAGTCTGTTGCACGCCAGAATGGCAAATTTCCCACCCGGTAATCTGGGAAGCAGCTTGTAACCACAGTGAAAGGGTAGAAATCGTTAGTAAAGAAATTTTAGAGGCGATCGCTACCACAGTGCAACCAGATGGTGTAATTGCCACAGCAAAACGGCGGATTAATCAAACTCAAGTGCCGTTTACTGGTTTAGTCCTCGCCCTGGAAACTATTCAAGACCCAGGTAATCTAGGGACAATAATTCGCACGGCTGCAGCCACTGGCGCTACGGGGTTATGGCTGAGTCGTGATAGTGTAGACGTAGACAGCCCCAAAGTTTTACGTGCCTCTGCAGGACAGTGGTTTCGCGTCAACACAGCAGTAACCGAAGATTTGCAAGGGACAGTCAAACAAAGTCAGCAAGCCGGAATGCAGGTAGTAGCAACTCTACCCACAGCAAATTTAACCTACTGGGATGTAGACTGGCGAAAACCGAGTTTAATTTTACTGGGGAATGAAGGGGCCGGGTTGTCGCCAGATTTAGCCGCCATGGCAGACCAGCAAGTGAAAATACCCCTGAGTCCAGGAGTAGAGTCTTTGAATGTGGCGATCGCAGCCGCTTTAATGTTATACGAGGTGCAACGGCAAATAACCTACCAATAACCTACCAATAATTTAGATGCGTCACTTTCAGCTGTAATTACTCTCAATCCGATTACGAATTGACATTAAATGTGATTGGGTATTAACGGGGGTACGGGGCGCTGGTAATTCACTGTTAGGCCAAGTAGGTAAATCATTGCAAGGACATAACAAAGCCGGCATTCCTAAGTTACGCTTGGGTATTGGCATCTGACAACGGCCACAAGGTAAAAGTTCCCAAGCTGGTGTTAGGAGTTCGCTAATGGTTTCATAAGTGCCATCAAGGTAACATTCGCCAGTTGTCTGAGAGATAATTTTTTGCCAACATTCTTCAAATTCATCACTGTAGCCATCATCCTTCAGCACAGGTACGGGCAAAAAACTTGCCTGACCGTTGCCCGTTAACACCTTCTTACCCAACTGAAACCAGTAGGCAAGATACTCTCTTACTTCTTTTTGAGTTGCCATAGGATGATCTTAAATTTTTACAGGGGATTTTTGAAGGGGGAATGTTTAATTTCAAATTAAGATTTTAGTAGTGGTACAGTAACTGACAGGGCGCTGAGGAGATGGTCATAATGGTGTACCCAAAAGGCTGAGATTGAGAACATGACCACCCGTAACTAAATAAACAGGTTCACAAACAGCACCTAACTGGCGGACGAGAGAACCCAAGCGATCGCGAAACTGGCGACCAAGGGGGTAAGCTGGAACCACACCCCAACCGGTTTCCTCCGCCACAAATATAATATTTGCAGCTACCAGTGGCAGTGTTGCCAATAACTCTGTTAGAGTGTTTCTCCAAGTATCTTCATCTTGTTCGAGAAGATTAGCGACCCAAGTACCCAAAGAATCAATCAAAAGGCAGGTATTTGGCTGGGCATCTGCTAGAGTAGTCGATAATTCTACAGGTACCAAAAGCGTTACCCAATGTGAGGGACGACGTTTTTGGTGTTCTTGAAGACGCTGTTGCCATTCTGTATCCTCTGGGTTTTCAGTGGCTGTAGCGACGTAAACCACCGGTTTACCAGACTTTATAGCCAGAGTTTCCGCCCATTCACTTTTACCAGACCTTGCTGGTCCTGTAACTAAGATGACTTTGCCCAAAACTGTATCCTAATATAACGGTTATCCCAACGACTGCATTCTGAACTCTTCCAAACTAGTGGAAACATGACATTTCAGGATATTTTTATGAAAACAGGTTTAAAACGTATTGAAGCCACTTTACATGATTTAGGCAATCGTAGTACTACAACCACCCCAGCGGGTGATTCGTTAAAGTCCTCTTTCTCCTTTAGGATTAGCACCGGGGGGGCGGAATCTACCTCACGTAAAAAAGACACCGAGGAACTAGGCGCAGTATCCCCTAGTGAGCATTCAGGCGTTGAGAATTTAGTTGGACAACATCACTGTGTGCAGACCTTTCCCGCCCATCAGATGGGTGGCAAAACCCCCAACTTACCCAAATTTAAACATCCTAGCTTTAGTAGTCATCGCCACGGCGCTAATCCGGCATTAGCCACGAATATACTGCAAGACATAGGGCAACATATCACTGGTTGGCAAACAGAACTACAAACAATAATAGAACAGATTCAAAAGATTTACTTAGAAGGACCGATTATTAATGGCTGGTTAGAATCCCATGTCAAAGAACCAGAACCGGGAGGAACTGCGACACTCCGCCATGGGGAAGTTGACCGCCTGATGGAATATGTAGAGGAGATTTGTAGAAATTCTGATCAATCCCCCCGCACTGGTTATAATCTTTGTGGTTTGGATGCTGCTGGTAAAGTTTGGTCACGTCCTTGTCCAGCAGATGAATTACCCATAGTGAGCGTGGCGATCGCCCGTTACCAAAAATTACGTCAACTTTTAGGGCGCAAACAATATCTAGAAACCCGCCTCAGTCAATTGGCGCAAAGTTTGATAGTTTTACACAGTAGTTTGCAAGATTGACAATCCCACGCCCAGAAGCACTTGCACTCAGCTTGTACTGAGCGCAGCCGAAGTGCGTGGGATTGTTGCTGCATCCAACCGACTGTTTTTGCTGGATTTGGCACTCCCCACGTCTAAAGCCGGGGGATTCTTGAAGAGTCCACAAACTGACCTTCAATGGTGCTGGCAAAAACACCCTACACGCTCAAAACAACTACCAGGACAAAAGGTATTGCAATTGCGCTTACTTTTTTTTTGCTTTGGTGAGTCCATCGCAATGCCAGTTAGGTACGCTCAACATCCTGCCATTATTTGCCCTTTAACTATTCCAAATCAAGTTGGATATGTCCGTTGCCGGGATTTCTCCGCACTAGGATGTTTCTTTACGTAGATGGTTGTTCTTACTCCCTTTCACTATTATACCACTGTGGCTAAAGCCAGTCAATCGTTCTAATGCGACTAAAGTCGCTATCGACTTATCCCCATGTCTAAAAGCCATTGGCTCAGGTCTCGTTTTATGGTCAACAACAGATAAATATTACTAATCAATAGCTTGAGAAATTGAAATTTTACTAATAGTGGTTTTTAGTTCAAAATAAAAGAGTAGTGAATTTCCCATATTTTTGAGGTGAAAATCAATGGTCATACTTACAGAAGATACTCAAGCTATTAATGTAGGACGTTTGACCGTTCAAACGGTAGAAATTGCCTCTAAAACAACTGCTATTCGTTGTCTTGATTGGGATAGGGAACGTTTTGATATCGAATTTGGTTTACGAAATGGAACAACATATAACTCTTTCTTAATTCAAGGTGAAAAAATTGCTTTAGTTGACACCTCACATCGCAAATTTGAGCAACTATATCTTGAGATAGTTGCAGGTTTAATTGATTTAAATAAAATAGACTATTTAGTTATTAACCACACCGAACCAGACCATAGTGGTTTAGTTAAGGATATTTTGCAGTTAGCTCCTGAGATTACTGTTGTTGGGTCTAAGGTAGCAATTCAGTTTCTCGAAAATATGGTTCACCAGCCATTTAAATCATTGCTGGTCAAAAGCGGACAGCGTTTAGATTTAGGTAATGGTTACCAATTAGAGTTTATATCCGCCCCTAACTTACACTGGCCTGATACAATTTTGACCTACGAGCACAAAACAGGGATTCTCTATACCTGCGATGTGTTTGGGATGCATTATTGTGATGACCATACCTATGATGAATATTTCTCTACTATTGCAGGAGATTTTAAATATTACTATGACTGTCTGATGGGACCCAATTCGCGGTCTGTTTTAGCAGCATTAAAACGGATTGAAAATTTAGAAATAAATACCGTAGCTACAGGTCACGGACCTTTGTTAAGGCATCATATTTCTGACTGGTTAGAGAATTATAAAACTTGGAGTTTAGCCAAAGCTAAAACAGAGATATTGGTGGCTTTATTGTATGCAGAAGATTACGGTTATGGTGAACATTTAGTGCATACTTTGGGACATGGATGTACTAAAACAGGTGTAGCTGTAGAACTAATAGACATTAATACTGCTGAATTACAAGAAGTTAGAGAATTGGTATCTCAAGCTGCGGGAATAGTGATTGCTATGCCATCCCAATATTCAGTGACGGCTCAATCTGCTTTAAATACTATTTTGGCGGCTGTACATCAGAAGCAGGCTATAGGTTTATTAGAATCTGGTGGCGGAGAAGATGAGCCTGTTTATCCCTTACGCAATAAGTTTCAAGAATTAGGATTAGTTGAAGCATTCCCTCCGATTTTAATTAAAGAGATTCCAGGACAAAAAACAGAAAAATTGTGTGAAGAAGCAGGTACAGATATGGGTCAATGGTTGACCCGTGACCGACAAAGCCGGGGTAGCGATCGCACTAGTAAAAAAATCCAATCCATTAACAGCAACTTAGAACAAGCCCTAGGCAGAATTAGCTCAGGATTATATATTGTTACTACCCAAAAAGGGGAGGTTAAAAGTGCAATGTTGGCTTCTTGGGTGACACAAGCAAGTTTAACGCCTTTAGGAGTTGCCATTGCTGTGTCCAAGGAACGAGCTATTGCATCTTTAATGCAACTGGGCGATCGCTTTGTTTTAAATGTCTTGGGAGAAGATAACCATCAAGGATTAATCAAACATTTCCTGAAACGGTTTGCTCCGGGTGCTAATCGCTTTGAAGGAGTCAAAACTTATCCAGCAAGTAATGGTTCTCCCATCTTGGCTGATGCTTTAGCCTATATGGAATGTGAAATCACTAGCCGGATGGATTGTGGTGACCATTGGGTTATTTACAGCACTGTTAAAACTGGCAGAGTAGCCAATGTTAACGCTTTAACTGCTGTTCATCACCGCAAAATCGGCAATCATTACTAAATCAGTAACTCAGAATTTTCAATTACAGCCCAATCCCCAATTTTCATTGATCTAGAAATCCGGTTTGGTTTCTGAATTGATTTGTCTAAGTAGGGAACAGGTAAGAAGAATTGCCGTGTATACTGAGTCTGGTTGAAAAATCACATAGGAGTCCTATATGTACAAACCTGTTCTGGAAGATAGTGAAATTTCTGTTTACGAAATCAATCGGTGTCGCATCGTCCGCACATTGGAATTTATCCAAGATGTGATTGTAGTTTCCTTGTGTATGGGTTTATTTAGCTTCATGGTAATCCAAGTGTGGGATATGTTTCTCTCCCTGCTTCCTCCTTTAGATTTCCATGTTGTGACCGCCGATATTTTGTTTTTACTGATTTTAGTGGAATTATTCCGACTACTGATTATTTACCTGCAAGAACAACGCATATCTATTGGAGTAGCTGTAGAAGTTGCTATCGTCTCCGCTTTAAGAGAAGTGATTGTTAAAGGTGTACTAGAAACCGATTGGAGCCAAGTTTTAGCGACTTGTGCCTTTTTGCTAGTCCTGGGAGTACTGTTAGTTTTGCGAGTTTGGATACCCCCTACTTTTGAAGGTATAGACCCAGAAAAACAATATAGCAATCGCTATCAACAAAAGTTAGTGATTAAGAACTGAAAGAACACAGGAGAGCATTATGACTATTGCGACATTCAGTCGTCCCAGAGACGTACAAGTGGCAAATATTGGGGAAAATACATTCATTTTGCGATCGCGTACTTGGGAACGCCTAAAATTTGAAGTTGAGTACTCCCGTCAAAAAGGGACTACAGCCAATTCTTATCTAATTCAGGCTGACAAAAAAGCTTTAATTGACCCTCCTGGTGAATCTTTTACAGCTATTTACCTAAAGGAACTAGAACAATATCTGGATTTCACTACCCTTGATTACATTATTCTCGGTCACGTGAATCCTAACCGCCAAGTTACCCTCAAAGAGTTACTTTCCCTTGCACCGCAAGCTAAGTTAATTTGCTCTCGTCCTGCTGCAAATGCTTTGAAAAGTGCTTTTCCTGAGTGGGAATCACGCATTCAAGCTGTGCGTTTTGAAGATACTTTAGATTTAGGACAAAAACATCACCTGTCATTTATTACAGTTCCTACTCCTCGTTGGCCTGATGGTCTTTGTACCTATGACCCTGGAACTAAGATTTTATACACAGACAAATTTTTTGGCGCTCATATTTGCGAAGATACCTTATTTGATGAAGATTGGAAAAAATTAGACGCAGAACGTCATTATTTCTTTGACTGTCTTCATGCACCCCAAGGGAAACAAGTTGAAGCAGTTTTAGATAAATTGGCTGTTTTGCCAGCTAGATGTTATGCTCCTGGTCATGGACCGGTGGTGCGTTACAGTCTGAGTCGTTTTACTTATGATTACCGTCAATGGTGTCAAGCACAGAAATCTCAAGATTTAAGGGTTGCTTTGCTTTATACTTCTGCTTATGGTAGTACGGCAATTTTAGCTCATGCCATTACTCAAGGTTTGATTGCAAATCATGTCAATGTTGAGTCTATCAATTGTGAATTGGCAGACCCCACAGAAATTACCCGTATAATTGAAGCCAGCGATGGTTTTATTATCGGCTCTCCGACTTTAGGGGGTCATCCACCCACCCAAATTCAAACTGCTTTAGGGATAGTTCTTTCAACAGCGGCGAAAACCAAGTTAGCAGGGGTGTTTGGCTCCTACGGTTGGAGTGGCGAAGCTATAGATTTAATTGAAAGCAAACTGAAAGACGCTAACTACAGTTTAGGCTTTGAAACTATTCGGGTGCGCTTTAGTCCCACACCAGAAACTGTTCAACACTGTCAGTCAGCAGGTGCGACTTTTGCCCAAAACTTAAAGAAAACAAAGAAACTGCGGACTCTCCGCCAAGTGGTGACGGAAGCGAAAATAGATCGTACTGAACAAGCTGTAGGAAGGATTATTGGTTCTTTATGCGTGGTGACAACTCGTGATGTAGAAAGCCATAAAGGTATTTTAACCTCATGGGTATCTCAGGCAACGTTTAACCCACCAGGAATTATAATTGCCATTGGTCAAGACCAAAATGCAGATTTAATGCGTCAACCCGGCGACAAATTTGTGCTGAATATTCTCGAAGAAAATCGAAATTTACGGCGTTATTTCTGCCGTCAAAGCACAATAGGGGAAAATCCCTTTAACAATCTTGAGACAAAGGTGGCTAATAATGGTTGTTTGATTTTAACTCAAGCATTAGCTTATCTGGAATGTACTGTGACCAACTTACTCGAATGTGGCGACAGATACTTAATTTATGCTGTTGTGGAGGAAGGTGAATTGTTAGAACATAATGGTATGACTGCCGTTGAACATCGCAAATCAGGTAGTCATTATAACAAAAATGCCGAAAAACCTGGAGTAATAGGCGCATAGCGCCCTATTTCGTACTTTAGAGGATGTCTGAAAGGATGTTTGATTTGGTTTAAGGTTGCTGTACAGAGTTTGTGAAATTATAGACAAATCTACAAAGTCACTTTACCAGGGGTAAACCTGATTGGAGTTACTCCTAACCCCTCTATCCCGTCTGCAAAAGCGTTCAGGACTGCTTTTCTTAATATGTTGTACGCCCCATTTAAA
>NZ_JAQMUH010000063.1:0-2908 GCF_028331025.1 Anabaenopsis arnoldii
AGACGCGATATTTCTCAAGTTAAGATTTACAAGAAAGACTACCGCTATCATTGCTTGGTTTTCGCGTTGGCAATAGTCTTAATTCAATACTTGATATCGTAGGATTATATATCAAGTGGGCGATTTTCTTAACTCACTTATATCAATGCTTGTCAACATAAGTATAGTTTTGTTTATAAAATAGTCAGCTTAGGACTAGCTCATTTTTTGGGAAATGCTGAAAACGCCAATATTTTTAGCTCCCATGGGTACTGTGTTTTTATTATACTATACAAGTGTTCGATATTCCTGGACTTTCATATCACCCCCATGCAAAAATTTCCTCTGGTCTTCTTTCTCAGGTGACGTTATATGTTTTCTTTTATCCCCATTCCTTGACTAATTATGGTATATTAAACGGAGTCGTTATGAGTTTATTTAACCCCTATGACTAACCCGACTGTAGAAAATTTGGTAATTATTGGTTCTGGCCCAGCAGGATACACAGCGGCCATATATGCAGGAAGAGCAAATTTAAAACCGGTAGTATTTGAAGGTTTTGAAATGGGGGGTTTACCCGGGGGTCAATTGATGACAACAACGGAAGTAGAAAATTTTCCGGGGTTTCCCCAAGGTATTACCGGACCGGAACTAATGGATCAAATGAAGGCGCAAGCTGAACGGTGGGGGGCACAGTTATATACTGAGGATGTAATATCTGTGGATTTGAGCCAACGTCCTTTTATAGTGCGATCGCAGGAAAGGGAACTAAAAACCCATAGTATAGTTATAGCCACTGGTGCTACAGCCAAGCGTCTAGGTTTACCTAGTGAACATCAGTTCTGGAGTCGGGGGATATCTGCTTGTGCAATTTGCGATGGTGCAACACCAATTTTCCGCGGTGCAGAATTAGCTGTCATTGGTGCTGGTGACTCGGCTGCGGAGGAGTCTATTTACCTGACTAAATACGGTTCTAAGGTAAATCTACTGGTGCGTTCTGATAAAATGCGAGCATCTAAAGCCATGCAAGACAGGGTTTTAAGTAGCCCAAAAATCGAAGTACATTGGCACACTGAAGCTGTGGACATCTTCGGCGATGGTCAGATGTCCGGGGTAAAAGTACGTAATAATCAAACTGGGGAAGAAAGGGAAATCCACGCCAAAGGTTTGTTTTACGCCATTGGTCATAGTCCCAATACAGCCTTATTTAAAGGACAGCTAGAATTAGACGATGTGGGTTATATTGTGACTAAAAATGGTTCTGTAGAAACCAGTGTAGAAGGTGTATTTGCAGCCGGGGATGTGCAAGACCACGAGTTTCGTCAAGCAATTACCGCGGCGGGTACTGGCTGTATGGCGGCCATGTTGGCAGAACGCTGGTTATCATCACGGAATTTAATTACAGAATTTCATCAATCAGCTACAGTAGAGAATGAATTGGAACCCCAAACCACCAATAAAACTGAAGCCCAAGAGGAGGCTGGATTTAATTTACAGGCGACACGCCATGAAGGGGGTTATGCCTTAAGGAAATTATTCCATGAAAGCGATCGCTTGCTGGTGGTGAAATATGTATCCCCTGGTTGTGGTCCTTGTCATACTCTCAAGCCGATATTAAATAAAGTCGTGGATGAATTCACAGGCAAAATTCACTTTGTGGAAATTGACATTGACAAAGACCCTCAGATTGCGGAGAATGCTGGGATAACTGGTACACCCACGATTCAGTTGTTTAAACATCAAGAATTATTGAAAGAAGTCAAAGGTGTGAAGCAAAAAAGCGATTATCGTCAAATGATTTCGAGTTATCTTTAGAGAAAAACTTCACCCGGACTCGCTTCTAAAAGTATAGGGAAGCGGAAAAACTTTGATCGCACAGGGGTTTCAAAGCCTCTACTCTCAAAGAACCTGCTCCTCTTAGCTCTCAGCTAAGAGGAGCGTTTGTTATATCTTACTGGATGCATGCGCTCCCTCATGGCCATAAATAAACCTCAGTTACCGAAATTTATCCGTTTCGCCCAAAATTCCCACCTGTCCCAGAAATTAATGGTCATTGGCATCGCCATTACCCTATTGTTCCTGTTTTTAGCATTTTTTGCCCCCCTGTTACAGGCTTGGGGATGGTTACAAAACCCCAGAGAGTTCCTTTCTAACCCCATCCAAGAACCACCATCAGCTAAATATTGGTTTGGTACGAGTCGCTTGGGACATGATGTATTTTCTCGTACATTATTTGGTGCCCAAGCTGCGCTGCAAGTAGTGATATTAGCTACAGCAATTAGTATGATTATTGGTGTGCCATTGGGGATGGTGAGTGGCTATCTGGGGGGTAAGTTAGATCGGATGTTGCTGTTCCTCATGGATAGTATTTACACATTGCCGGGGCTACTACTGTCTGTGACACTGGCTTTTGTCGTAGGGCGGGGAATTTTCAATGCGGCGATCGCCATTAGTATTGCCTACATTCCCCAATATTATCGCGTAGTACGTAACCACACTGTAAGCGTTAAGAAAGAGGTATTTATTGAAGCGGCTCAAGCCATGGGTGCTTCCACTTTGGTTGTACTATGGCGCTATCTATTTTTTAACGTCATTCAAAGTGTACCCGTATTATTTACTCTCAACGCCGCCGATGCCATTTTAGTATTAGGCGGTTTAGGCTTTTTGGGACTAGGACTTCCCGAAGAAGTTCCAGAATGGGGACATGACTTAAGACAAGCCTTAGAAGCCCTACCCACGGGAATTTGGTGGACTACTCTCTTCCCCGGTTTAGCCATGACATTAATGGTAGTAGGGTTATCACTACTAGGTGAGGGTTTAAATGAATTTGTCAATCCTCGATTACGGCGAGAAAATAGAATGCGGAAATAGTTACTATGAGAATATAGTGGGAGCGTTTCATCCCCTACGCTTTAGCGAGGGGATGAAA
>NZ_JAQMUH010000064.1:0-10281 GCF_028331025.1 Anabaenopsis arnoldii
GGCTTACCGTATAAGGGAAATAATGTTGGTTATTGAAGAAAATGCCTGAATATTCCTTCTTAATCTCTGTTCCCTGTTCCCTGTTCCCTGTTCCCTCGAACCAGTTGTTAAATTAGCATAACAAGTACGGTAGAGCCAAAAAATAGAAAAAAAATTAATATGACAAAACACTAGCCATCCCCAAAACTCTATGCTATGCTAATAAACGATGAATAAGCATGGCTCAGTAGCTCAGTTGGTTAGAGCACGGGACTCATAAGCCTGGGGTCGTTGGTTCAAATCCGACCTGAGCCATTAGAGTAATTTTTAATGAATAACTCCTTACCCTTGGCTGCCCTACCCTGCTTGTAATTGTTCATACCATATTGTAATTCCCACTCAAACAGGTAAGAGTCTGGAAAGTTTTCTCTGATTTGAGGGGAATCATCGTAAGTGATTAACCAAGGGTGAGCGCATCCTCTGACCACTTCCCCAAACCTTTGATGATTAAAACAGGTGTGCAAATCACCATCTTTACCATATAACCTGGATTTGGTAGCAGTAAAATAAGGCGGGTCTAAAAATATAAATACATTTTTACCCTCTGCTTTCAATAAGTCACCATAATCCAAGTTAGTAATTTTCACATCATCCGTTAAAATCTCCCCTAACTTCTCTAGGCGGTCTATGGAAGAGTCAGTAAAGCGTTTATCAAAAGCTTGCTCAGAAAATCCCCCAGATTCTACAGTACCAGAAAATGTAATTCTATTCAGAACAAAAAAGCGTACTGCCCTTTCAAAGTCAGATAAGTTATTGCTGTCTATAGTGGTTAGTTCTGCAAAAAGGATTTTACCATCTGTATATGTCTGCTTAATGTGACGAATTTCTGTTAACAGACGGGGTAAATGGGATTTTGCATATTTCCAAAACAGATATAACTCGCGGTTTAAATCATTAATCCAAATTTTCAGATAGGGATATTTTTGTTTCAAGTATATAAATACAGAACCACCACCCACAAAAGGTTCTCGAAATTCTGAAAAGCTTTCTGGTAAGTGTGCTGCTATTTCCTTAATAGCTTTTGACTTCCCACCAGGGTAACGCAATGGACTTTTGATCATAATTATTGGAGCGTAAGATCCCCGACTTCTTAGATAATTGACATCATCTCATATAACTTCCCCAGAAGTCGGGGATCTGTGTGACTCAAAGATCATGTATTTGATCATCTTCACCGGGCGATCGCGCTGCTGTAAGGCGATCGCCATTCCATAATACCCCCATCCCTTTGTAAAGTGAGGGGTTGGGGGTGGGGTTAAGGTGGGGTGAAACAATCTTTGATACACTAATCATGACTTTCCAAACATCCTCTAAGAGATTTCTATAGAAATGTTTTCAATATTAAAATCTAATTTCTTACATAACTTACAGCAGAAATCGACAAGGGTATTAGCACTTCCATGAGTTTCCACAAAATATGAATCTGTGAATTCTAATTCTTTGGGTGCTCTAAATTTTGAATTTTCTTTTTGATTGGAATGGCAGAATTTGCCTTTAAATTCTGCACTAGTCATGATTGAATTAAATTCTGTTGGAGATTCATTGAACAAAATTTCACAGATTTTTTTCACTACTTCTTGCCAGGTTTTGAGTTTATATTTATCCTCTCCCACAATTAAAGTTTTAGGTTTAGTATTAGTAAACTCCCCTTCAGCAAAGTTATGAATTTTATCTTCTTGAATATCTTTAGTCGAACTATATACTGCATAAGTTGACTTAGGTACTGGATACTTCCATATTTTAACCGCTTCTTCTGCTAGTCTATTAGCTCGGTTGACAATAGAATTTTCATTCCATTCTTCAATATTTTTTAGTTCCGAACTTAAATTTAACTTACTGGTTTCAAAGTCAATTTTCTGTTTACTCTTAAAGTCTTTATTAGATAAGCTATTATTCTTCTTCTTTTCTATTAAAGTCAAATTACCCAGAGTATGTAAATATTTGCCATGAATTTCTGAATACTTATCTCCTAAATCCTGTTTCCATTTGTGATTGAGTTTCTGTGGCATAATATGTTCAATTGTCAATTCCTCAACATCAATCTTATAATCAGAGTTATAATTCTCTAGGTTTTCAAGGAGAAAGTCTCTGTTTTTACTTTTTAATTCTTTATGGATAAGTTTTTCTTTAAATTCTTCATCGGATGGAAATTTCAGAGTGCCAGACTTATTCTTAATAATAAAGGACATAATATCAAAATAATTAGCTTTCCAAGTAGATTGAGTTTCCTTCCTAATTTCTTTAGATAATGTGAGAAAGAATTTATTTAGTCCTTGGGTTGAACTGTTAACTAAGAATTTTCTAAAAGCATAACTTTCTATTAGTTCAATGATAGCCTGGACGTCAGACGCACCTAGAACACCTTGATTAAATAAGTCGAATACATCCATAAGGAAGGGATGACATACTGTAAACTCTAGGCGATGTAACCGATGGAGAGCTTTATTGATATTTTTATCAGGATGATCAGAAATATTGACAAAGTAGCTATAAATTTCAGCATACTTGAGGAGATGTTGCAGGATGCTATAACTATCGATCCTATAACTATCTCGGTAAAATTTATCTTTAGAATATTGCTTAAATTCATTATAAACAGCCCTGTTACTTTGTGTAATATCTTTGTGCAAGGTGTACATTAAGAACACACGAATAAAATTGGCGACATTACCAGCAAGCTGTTCAATTTTAATCCAGTAGTTATTATAAAGCTGTTGTTGTTCTGATTGAATTAAATCCATGAGAATATAATTTCTGATTAAATCTCCATCTGTTAAATCAACTCCAGTAGAATTTAAGCTCTCAAAAATTAATTGGGGGTCATCAGTACCCTTCTCAAGCTCAATATGGACAATTTCTAATTTTTTAAACACTCCATATATATCCTTTACTGAAATAGAAGATTTAGATATTTCATCATAAAAAAAATGATAGTTTTTAATAATGTTTGAATCATTGTTTTTATTATTTAATTTATCATTTAATTTATCATCAAATAATAACTTCTGAAAGTAATCTTTATCTTTTGTGTTAGGTTTTAACTTATTGCTATGTAACTTATCCTTACATCTTTTGTTAATCAAATAGTAATCTGAGATATCTTCTCCTAACTCTTTTTCTTCCTGTGTTTTATTCGGTTTTACTTTCAAGTAATTAACTAAAGCCAACAATAGTAAGGAAATGGTAGTTAGTCTTTGTTGCCCATCGATTACCATCCATTCTTTTTGATTATTGTATATGGTAACTAAAGCTCCTAGAAAATGACTGGGCTTACCAGAATTTTGCAAATTGATAATATCTTCCCATAGTTTTTTACAATTGCTTTTTTTCCATGCATAATCTCTTTGATATACAGGGATAATAAAAGTGTTATCTTTGCCTTGTAGGAAATCATCAACAAATTGTTTTTGGACTTGCATAGTCGAAAAAATAACAAGGGAGCAAATTCCAAAATATCAGATAATGGGACAAATTGATCGCCCCACCTAGTAATAACACTGCTGCTTGAGAAAAATCACACGTCTAAACTCACTGTAACTGCAACAAAGATAAGCACTGAACAGGTTTTAGTATCCACCCTACAATCATCGCCAATAGTTTTATATTCTCAAAAATCTATCTTTAGATAGATGACAAAATTACCTAAATAGTATTACTGAGATTGACTAAAATCAATGTGTCATTTATTTTATTGTGTCCAGAGCGTGGTATTATAAATTTCATCTATTTAAACTTTTGCTGTTTCTTCTTATAAGTACGCATACCGTTAAATATTTAACTAACCATCAAAGGTAAAACCCATGCAATTAATAGGACTAACTAAAGCTGTAGCCTTAACAACACTGACATTCACCCTCAGTGCTACCCCCACTTGGAGTCAAACCAATCAAAGCGAGGCGTTAAGTATCAAAAATTCCCAAGTAGTTAGTCAAAGACCCCCAACACTTTACAGTCAAGGTTGGTCTAATCGCGGTTTAGCTGTAACTTACTTCAATCGCGGTGTTGATTATGCTCGGCAGCAGAGATGGGATTTAGCTCTGTTTAATTACACCCAAGCTATTAAACTTAATCCTAAGTATGCGGAAGCTTACAACAATCGCGGTGTTGTTTACGTTAACCAGCAAAAATGGAATTTAGCATTGGCTGATTACACCCAAGCTATTAAACTTAATCCTAATTTTGCTGATGCTTACTACGGTCGCGGTGTTGTTTACTATAACCAACAGAAATGGGATTTAGCTCTGGCTGATTTTAACCAAGCTATTAGACTAAATTTTATTGATGCTGAAGCTCATAACAATCGCGGTCTTGTTTACCGTAAGCTAGGAGATATCAACAGAGCCAGGGAAGACTTCCAAAGAGCAGCGCGATTATACAGCAATCAAGATGATACTGCTGGTTATGAACGAGCAATTAGGCTTTTAAACTCACTCTAGCTGAAAAGATACCTGAAAGTAAGCACTGCAAAGATTTTAGGAAACTGTTCGCCCTTGTGTTGATGAGAAAAACTAAAAAGCCGACTCGCCAACCCTCTAACCAGGAAAGTCAGCTAGTAGCACTCCACAAAAGTTGGCAAGCCGTAAAACTGGTTTAAACTACCCAATTTTTGACATATGCCCAGTCAACCCTTGCCAACGATAACCTCAAAAGCTCTTGCCTAACGAATAAGTCAGGTTCTGATTCAACTAGCAGCGCCACCAAATAATCAGCTAGTTGGTACTCAGTCAAGTCTCGACACTTTGAGCATATTTCTGGATATTGCTTGAGATACCCTATAACTAAACCTGTTTCCATTCTTAGTCTCCCGATTTGCACCTAACGCGGGATGATTCC
Organism: Anabaenopsis arnoldii; assembly: GCF_028331025.1. NCBI lineage: Bacteria > Bacillati > Cyanobacteriota > Cyanophyceae > Nostocales > Nodulariaceae > Anabaenopsis > Anabaenopsis arnoldii. The sequence continues at coordinate 4,873 of NZ_JAQMUH010000064.1, forward strand.
CCAATAGCGTTAACGGGAAACTCATCGAATGTTGCTGTCACACCCTGCTCATAGCTCTCAGAAGTATGGGCTGCTTTGGTATCCAGGACGGCTGTAAACAGCTTGCGAGTAAAGAAGGGTGACAATGTAAACCTTCGCAACGATAAAACTGTGTTAGATGGGAAATCAAGTAAAATTACGTTGGTGGCGACACGGAGTTCCTTATTTTCCTCAGCTTCAAGAGCAAGTTCTTCTATCCTTTGGAGAGATTGCGGGTCAATCCTCGACGCATGGAACGGACACTCCTGCCACGGTAGGATAACTCGGTACTCTTTTCTTCCGAAACCTTTCTTAGGTATCAAGCTAAATATCCTGAAGCAAAACCAGGGGATGTCGTTGATCACATTCAAAGCTAATTCAAACTCTCCATTAGCAAATCCATCTATTTCACGGGGTGATGGATTAGAAAAATTAGCAACTATCTCCAACCCACTAAACCACGACACCAAGGCACCCTCACAGTCGATGACTCGGTAGAACTTTTCTCCTTTGACTACACGAAGGTAATCCTGTTCTTCACTCACTGGTTAACTCCTCTGTTATTAATCTATACTCTTTCTCAGCACTGACATACTTAGTAGACCCTCCCTTGGTTGCACCCCGAAGTTGTGCATTGAGAAGCATACAGCGGATTTTCATTGACGCACATCATGGTGAATTTGTACAGTGCGTAAGTCCTATAGGATTAATGGGAACTCAAATTTATAGTTGTATGCGTTATGGTTTATTTCCCAATAATCCTATAAGTATCATTACCAGTTCACCTTCATTTTCATTAGAGAAAACCCTCACCGGACATTCAGACGAGGTTAGTTCAGTAGACTTCAGTCCTGATGGTCGTACCTTAGCCTCTGGGAGTGGGAATGGTACCATCAAGATTTGGCGGGGGCGTTAATGGTGTTGACGGTTGACGGTTGACGGGTCAGGGGTTAAGAGCTACGACAATCGCGAGCCGGGGGTTAGAAACCCCCGTCTAATAGCTTAAGTCGGATAAATCCGACTACGTGTTAAATATAACATTATAAATCAGGTTAACAATCATTGCCTAGAGTATTTTTTGTAACCTAACAGTCCACTTTTAGTGGACTTTCGCTATTAGACGCTTAATTTATTCCCCGGCTGCACTGAGCAGCAGCGCCAATGCGATATGCTTGCAGCAGCGCTTCGCCATTCAATTATTAATTCCATGACACAAAATACCTAAAATTTTATCTGACTCTTTAATATAATAATTATTCAAATCAATAAATATATTTGTTCCTTGCAACTTCAAAAACTTCCAAATATCCCCAGTGGTCACCGCACCATAAATAGTTTTAATATCATTACCTTCTTGTTCATTAAACAACTGTGCTGCAAACATCGCCGCTGCACATTGTCCTAAACCAGCTTTAATGTTTTCATTCTTAGCTTCAACAATGATCATCACAGGTGCATTAATTGTTAACTGTTCCTGAGAACGACTGATGATAAAATCACAATAACCGTTTAATCCCTTTTTAAAATCTAGATTAAAATCAGTTCCCGAAAATAAACTAATTTCGTAATTACACCTACGTCTTACCTCCAGTAAAATCGGCGTAATAATCATTTCTGATCTGGCTTTTTCCGTATTAATTGCTAATGCTAATTCTGTACTTTCTTCTAAAGTAGATTTGAGCTTTTCACTGATTTGTATAGGTTCAACATTCATAAATAAATCCATTTCTTCATGAATATGAATATTAAAATCCTTTTTAAACTTACTCAAGGTGAAATCACTATAAGCCATGTGTATTACCTGATTTTTAGGAAAAAATATTGACTAAAATTCTACCTAGTGCTATTATACCAGCCTGGTGAAAAATGTCTGATTACTTCCGCAACTGACCAAGCTTGAGCGATCGCACCTTTAGGAGTATGGGGAAAATCCCCATCAAAAATTTCTGAAATCGATTGTATACAACCATCACAAAGGAAATGATCAAGTAATGGTTGCCAATCAAAAGGTAAAGGTACTTGGGGGTAAGAACGCTCCCAAGCCCGAGTAAACGGACCAATCAACCAAGCCCAAACAGTACCCTGGTGGTAGGAGCGATCGCGCTGTAGGGAATCTCCAATATATTTACCGATATAAGCAGCGTCAGATGTATCTAGACTCCGCAATCCATAGGGAGTAAGTAAACGCACGGTGGCTAAATCAACTACAGCCTGGCTCTGCTGTAGTGAAAAGCCGCAATGATGCAAGGACAATGCTATCACTGCATTAGGGCGAATCTGGGCATTACGGCGGTCATCTAATTCTATAGTGTCGTATAAATAACCTAATGGATTCCAAAACTTTTGTAGAGAAATTTTTACTTGTTCCGCTTGCTGACCATAACGCAGGGCTTGCTTTACCAAGCGGGTGCAATCCCCTAACTGCATTTCCCCTAAGCGTTGCGCCCATTTACTCATCCAACATAAAGCAGAATACCACAGAGCATTGATTTCTACTGCTTTACCATTGCGGGGGGTAATAGCTTCTCCGTCAATTACCACATCCATCCAGGTAAGAGCCATACCGGGGACATCCCAACTCACTAAGCCATCAGTAGCATCAACTTGGATATTATAATGAGTCCCACCCATAAAAGCTTTATGAATTTGTTGCACAATGGGAAACTGAGCCGCCAAAAACTCCCAATCTTCGGTAGCTTCTAAATATAGCCCTAAAGTTTCAATCCACCATAAAGCCGCATCAATACTGTTATAAGAGGGTTCACCATCAACATCAGGAAAAACATTAGGTATCAGACCGTGACGACAGTAACGCCCAAAGGTTTGTAATAGTCCTTTAGCTAGTTCAAAGCGCCCGGTGACTAAAGCTAAACCAGGTATAGCAATCAAGGTGTCACGTCCCCAGTCATTAAACCAGTGGTAACCAGCAATCACCGTGGGTCCAGCAATGGAAGCTCGATGAACAATAAATTGATCGCTGGCTTTTAATAATTTTTGCCAAATCGGGGATGAGGGGGATTTATGGGTTACCCAGCCAAAAATTTGGGATAGTCTTTTTTGTTCTGCTTCCACAGCAGCGGTAAAAATTTCTGGGGTGAGTAGACCTAGCTGTGGGTCAGGAAAACCCATCTGTGCTTCTAGAACAATGGCATCTCCCGGTTCTAGTTTAACTGTTAAGTAGCCAGGGCTGTAGAGGTCTTCGCGATCGCCTAATCCTCGTTTTTTCTCTTCTGGTAATAAATAATTCCAATACCAAACCGCATTAGCCTGATATTCCCCCCGACTCCAGCGCAAATACCATGGTGTACCGAATCCCCCCGGAAATATGGCTTGGAGACAAACTTGATTTTTACCCAGTAATTGTGAAAACTCTAAGCCAGGATCACCTTTTTGTTGGTGGTGAAAATCCCGATCGCCTATCAGCAGCCGTAACCGTAAATTTACTGTAGTGTGTCCCTGATAAACATACTTAACTAACAACTGATTTTTACAAAAATCCCCTAAAACATGGGGCATAATTAACTCTCTACTGAGTTGCCAATTGTCTTTTCTCCAAATCCATTTGGGAACTGGGTTAATATCAAAATAGTGCAGCAACTTGTAACCCTGGGGGGCAATTTCATCATTACCCCAGCAGTTTGTCCCTAGTGAAATCACCTTTCCTGAAACTTCTAAACTGGCTTCCAGGTGGGAAAACAACAGCGTACGCCCACAGGGGGGATTAGTGGCGGCAAATAGCCAACCATGATAAGTGCGGGTGCGAACATCTGAAATTGTCCCACTGGCAAAACTCCCCAAGCCATTAGTTAGTAACCATTCTCTTGTGTCTAAATCAGGCATTTTTTACTCAAAATCGTTATGACTATGATATAGTCGTAACAGTTTGTAATTAAATTTTAGACGGGTAAGTGTGAACTGACCCGAGTTTCAACGCTCTTTTACGTATATCAGTCTAAGGAGAATTGGCTTCATGTCCCTCACTTACGCAACAGAAGGATGCCTCCGTGTTGGTCAACAGGCTCCTGAATTTACAGCAACTGCTGTGGTAGATCAAGAATTTAAAACAATTAAACTCTCCGACTATCGTGGTAAGTATGTCGTTCTGTTTTTCTACCCCCTAGACTTTACCTTTGTTTGCCCCACTGAAATCACAGCCTTCAGCGATCGCTACGAAGAATTTAAGCAAATTAACACTGAAGTCCTCGGTGTGTCCGTGGATAGCGAGTTCTCTCACCTAGCCTGGATTCAAACTGACCGCAAGGCTGGTGGTGTGGGTGACCTCAATTATCCCCTAGTTTCCGACATTAAGAAAGAAATTAGCGCCGCTTACAACGTCCTTGACCCAGCAGCAGGTATTGCTTTGCGTGGTCTGTTTATCATCGATAAAGATGGTGTACTCCAGCACTCTACCATTAATAACTTGGCTTTTGGTCGCAGTGTTGATGAAACCCTGCGGACATTAAAAGCACTCCAGTATGTTCAGTCTCACCCTGATGAAGTTTGCCCCGCTGGTTGGCAACCTGGTGATAAAACTATGAATCCTGACCCTGTGAAGTCTAAAGTTTACTTCTCTGCTGTCTAGATTTTTTTAGTCGGATTGACGAACGAGAGATGTAAACGTTGTCTACATCTCTCGTTTTTTCAATAAATTAGGTCAAAAGACCTCAATTATATCTAGGTATATCTAGGTGCTATAGTTAGGCGGGCATCATTTCCATGGATCTACAAGCTGCTGCACAGCGACGACAAGAGGCGGCGCATTGCATCATCTTTTGATCTTGGCTCATCTGTTCGCAAGCTGTAGCAACGCGATCGCACATTTCGGCGCAAAGCATACAAGTGCGCCCCATGAATTCCGAACCGCCCATCATCATATTCATGCACATCATACACATTTCTGAGCAGTCCCGCACCATACTCATAATGCCCTTGTTGATTTGCTTACCATCTTTGCTCATACAGTGAGTCATGGTTTCCAGGCAGATTTTGTGACATTCCATGCAGGCGTTGATGCAGTTTTGCATTTGAGTAGTCATGGTTTCAGTCATCATCATGATCATTGTAAATACCTCCTGAATTTCTGACCTAGGCACTACTTATAACAGTAATCAGATTTTTTTTAGGGTCAATGGCATTTTTTTCGTAAATTTGATTGATATAGCATTTACCATGCTCGTGAGGTACAAAGTTGTTTAGTTTCAGGGAACACACCGAACACACCGAACACACCAAACAGGGAATGGGGAACCGAAACAATCAAATCCAGTCCCCTCCCCTTAAAAGGACAAGACAAGGTGGACAAGGTGGACTAGGTGACAAGGGAGAAAAACAGTACAAAGTCTGTATTCTTAGTAAGAAAAATAGCCCCTTAAAAGACCATTGTCCGGATAA
>NZ_JAQMUH010000065.1:0-9702 GCF_028331025.1 Anabaenopsis arnoldii
CTCCAAAGGTGGAAAAGATGAATATAAGAATCTACAACTATTGCACAGACATTGCCACGACAAGAAGACAGCCAGAGATGGAAGTCTTACAGGTATTCATGACAAGAACCATATCACTGAGGAGCCGTATGAGGTGAAAGTTTCACGTACGGTTTTGTAGACGAGTCGGTTGGGTGACTGACCGGCTTAGTTTAATAGTTATTAGTTATGTACTAATTGTAAATAGCTAATGATAAATGACTAATGACTAGTGACGTTTTAATTATTGGTGGCGGTGCCATTGGCTTAAGCCTGTCCGTGGAATTGAAGTTGCGCGGAGCCTCAGTTACCGTGCTTTGCCGTGATTTTCAGGCTGCATCTACCCAGGCTGCAGCCGGGATGTTAGCACCAGATGCGGAAAAGATCGACAATCAAGCAATGGGCTTGTTGTGTCGGCGATCGTGTGCCTTATATTCAGACTGGACTGATAAACTCGAACAATTAACCGGTTTAAATACTGGTTACTGGCCTTGCGGGATATTAGCACCAGTTTATCAAGGACAAGTGGAGAAAGTAGATGCTTTGGGAATACCCACCCATCAGTCCCCATACTGGCGAGATCAAGCAGCAATTCACCAATATCAGTCAGGATTAACAGCAGAAGTAGTTGGTGGTTGGTGGTATCCTGAGGACGGACAAGTTGATAATCGTGCTTTGGCAAATGTACTCTGGACAGCTGCCCAATCCCTTGGTGTTCAACTCAAAGACCAGGTGAAAGTCGAAGCATTTTTACAACAGCAGGGTGAAGTTATTGGCGTAAGAACAAATACAGGGATAATTCGTGCTGCCCATTATGTTTTAGCTACAGGTGCATGGTCGTCTGAATTATTACCATTACCTGTGCGTCCTCGCAAAGGGCAAATGCTGAGGGTGGGAGTACCAGAATTTATCCCTGAATTGCCCCTAACACGGGTTTTATTCGGAGAGAATATTTATATTGTACCGAGGCGAAACCGTTCTATAATCATTGGGGCAACCAATGAAGATGTGGGCTTTACGCCCCACAACACCCCCGCTGGTATTCAAACCTTACTTCAACAAGCCATTAGACTGTATCCCCAATTACAAGATTATCCCATCCAGGAATTCTGGTGGGGATTTCGTCCCGCTACACCCGATGAGTTACCTATTTTAGGGGGTAGCCACTGTCAAAATTTAACTTTGGCTACAGGTCATTATCGTAATGGCATACTGCTTGCACCCATCACCGCGGCATTAATTGCTGATTTGATATGTCAGCAAAAATATGATCCGATCTTGTCTAATTTCCACTATTCGCGCTTTCATCGCCAGTCATCTACCTTTACCCCCATGTTTACCCACTCAGCTAACTTCTCTCAGGTCAGTCATTCTCCCAATTCACTGCTCCCTATTGAAGATCAGACCAATTACCGCTCTACAGATTCACCACTGGTCATCGCCGGTAAAACTTTTCAGTCCCGCTTGATGACAGGAACGGGTAAGTATCGCAGCATTCAAGAAATGCAGCAAAGTATTCTTGCTAGTGGTTGTCAAATTGTCACTGTGGCAGTTAGACGGGTGCAAACTCAAGCCCCTGGACATGAGGGTTTAGCCCAAGCCCTGGATTGGACAAAAATTTGGATGTTACCTAATACTGCTGGTTGTGAAACTGCCGAGGAAGCCATTCGCGTGGCTCGTTTGGGGCGGGAAATGGCGAAACTGTTGGGACAGGAAGATAACAATTTTGTGAAATTAGAAGTCATTCCTGATCCTAAATATTTACTTCCTGACCCGATTGGCACGCTACAAGCGGCCGAACAGCTAGTAAAAGAAGGTTTTGCTGTACTACCCTACATCAATGCTGATCCCATGTTAGCCAAGCGCCTCGAAGATGTTGGCTGTGCTACAGTTATGCCTTTAGCGTCTCCCATTGGTTCGGGACAAGGGTTGAAAACAACTGCTAATATTCAAATTATCATTGAAAATGCCCGGATACCAGTAGTGGTAGATGCGGGCATTGGCTCACCATCCGAAGCAGCCCAGGCTATGGAATTAGGTGCAGATGCCTTATTAATTAATAGTGCCATCGCTCTTTCCCAAACCCCTCCAGCCATGGCCCAAGCCATGAATTTAGCAGCAGTAGCCGGGCGTTTAGCATATCTGGCTGGCAGAATGCCCCTGAAAACCTACGCTAGTGCTAGCTCACCTCTGACCGGAACAATTACTAATTAGAGAATAGGGAATAGGCAATGCAGAATTGGGGGTTCTGGATGATATTGAACCCCTAATGTAACGATTTGTATATTAATAGGAAAGCCGAATATAGCGTTTATGTAACATAAAACGAATAAAAGATCATCATTAGGAATTGATTTATGCCCTATACCAACGAAGAAGGCGGCCGTTTGAATAATTTTGCCAATGAACCAAAAGTTTACCAAGCAGAACCTCCCACAAACGAGCAAAAGCGTACCTATATCATTTTAGGAATTACCGCCGCCATTTTGGTTGCTGGTTTAATTTTTGTTTCCTTCTCTGTTTCTCATGTCAGTTAACTAAAAGATTTTTTCAATTTCATTATAAAATCTTTAATTTTATAATCCTTGGCTAGCTCAGTCCATTAGTGATGTGAGTTGGTCACTTTTAATTCCATACTTATATACTGAGAACATTAAGTAAAAATCCCCCTATATAGATAGCACTAAATCCTGGTAGAGTCAATTTTTGTGATAATTTGTTATAATCATATACATTATGTAGAATTAATATAAATAGATACTAAACATTTGACAAAAAGTCAAATCCTTGATAAATCCTGAGCAGATTAAAGGCCATAATTTATTTTTGTCTGTCTGCTGCAATACATCCTGTCAAATCTATGTTTACGATATTTTGGCTCTTTAGCCGCCATGAGCGTGAATGATATTACACACTCCGATCATTTTACTTGGAATCGAAAAGTCTATCATCGTCTAAAAATTGCCCTGAGTCTTGGTTTAAGACGACAAGTTTTTTTAGCAGTTAGTGATAATCTCAACTTACGAAATCAAGTAGCAGCACGGTTGCATTCTACTTTAGCTTATCCAGTTGGGCAGGTGCTATATAAGCCTATAGATGGTTATGAAAGTAGTACTTCAGCTTATCCGCGATTAGTCACCTTAAGATTGAATCTCAATGATCCTAATCCTATAGATCATGTTAATCAATGGTTATCTAATTACCCACCACCGATTGTAAGTACATCAAAAGATACACCAGGTAAACCACTACCAATACCTATGTTTCAGATTGTAGGTGTGGAACAATTAACCAAGCAACCAGTGGCGATACAGCGCTTATTTTTACACTATCTGCGCTTAACTGATGAGAATTATTCTAGTCGACAGCCTGGTCTATTTTTAGAAACGAGTCTGTTGCTGTGGGTAACGCGTCCTTGGTTATCTGCTATTCAGGAATCAGCACCACAGTTTTGGCGTTGGCGTACTGGTGTGTTTGTGTTTGCAGGAGAGCCAACACCAAGTACACAAAGTCAAGCTGTTCCGGAAAGTTCCTCCAGTGCTAGAAATTGGGATTTAGAAGATATTAACCAATCTGTTCTGGATGAATCAGTAATGGAAGCCGAAACCTACGGTACATCCGCCCAGGAATTAAATTTTGAGGATGATTTAGATTTCCCTGTGGAATCACCAACGAATCACCAAGGTAAAAAGGAAAACTCCAAATCATTCATGGCTGGAAAGGAACAACAAAAATCTGGTGATCAATCCAGTCAAGGCAACCAGCTGATGAAATTTTCATTCTCCCATATTAATAAGCAGTTAATTCAACTGATTATAACAACAATCAACACCAGTCCTGGTGAAAATGGAGAGGATCACCAACAACTGCAAGAAATCCTTTTAGAAATTGAAGAACTACACTCACAACAAGCCTCTGTTGAGGTATTGGCACGACTGTATCATCATTTGGGAAACTTATATCGCTTACGCATTGAACAGGGAAAATCAAGTTCAGAAAATTTGATGGTGGCAATTCTTGCCTATCAGGAGGCGATCGCCTATGATGAAACATCACCTCAAACACCAGAGATTTTAAATGACCTGGGTACACTCTATTGGATGCTATACCGAACCCCCCATCCATCAGGTGATAGCAAAGCGTATATAGAGCAGGCAATTGAATTTTATCATTTGGCTTTAAAGCTGACATCCCCCCAAGAAAAACCAGAAACCCATACACGCCTACAAAATAATCTCGGTACTGCCTACAGTGATTTAGCTCGTCTTACCAACCCATGCGAGAATTGGCAACAGGCAGTATTAGCTTACAGCGAAGCGCTGCGTTATGGTGCACCCACGATGGAATCGTTAAAGTATGCTGCTTGCCAAAATAACTTAGGTACGGCTTATTGGCATTTAGCGCAACACAATCAACCAGTAGTCAATTTTAAAAAAGCGATCGCTTTATACACTCAGGCTTTAGCTCAGTACAGCCCGGAGCAGGAACCATTGAAGTATGGTATGATCCAGAATAATATCGGTACTGCCTACTGGAATTTAGCACAATACGAAGAATCAGCAGAAAATCTGCAATTAGCTATTAATGTCTACCACGAAGCTTTAAAATACCGGACTCCAGCTAAAGCTCCTAGTGCTTGTGCCGCGACGCAAAATAATCTAGCCACTGCTTACTGGCATTTAGCCAACTTAGCTCAAACAACTAAACAGTCACGACAAAATTTATTACAATTGTCTATTGCAGCTTATGATGAAGCTATTGCTTTGGCTGTTTCACTTAGGGGTAATAATTTAGGTTTTGATTTGTTTGCTGCTCACAATAATTTGGGGTTAGCTCATTATCAGCTGGTTATGGATAATTATTTTACTGGTACTCAATCCACAATTTCACAACACTTAGAGGCAGCATTAACTCATCATTTGCACGCTATAAATGGATTTGCTCACCAACCAGAGGCTCGTCAGACAACCTTGAATTATATTGTGAAAACAATTCGTGCTTTCCACAATAAATTGGGCATAGAGGGGCAAAATCTCGGTTTATCTAAGGTTCCAGGATCTTTATTACCCGAAATTTTACCTAAGTTATGAGTAGTTCAAGGGAATAGATCCCGACTTCTTTGATCAGTCGGGTATCTGCTATGTAGAAGTTACTTAAACTGCTGATACCATTGCTTTTAATGTAAAAATCCGCGAAATCACATCTTCTACTACTTTATCGGGTGTAGAAGCACCAGAAGTCACTCCTACAACGATTTCACCATCAGGTAACCAGCTTTGGTCGATCGCTAATTCCCCGTTTAACCGTCGATGTTCAATAGCATCTGCTGACTGTATTCGTTCCACACAATCAATGTGGTAGGAAGGAATACCTTTTTCAGAGGCAATTTGTTGTAATTGGGCTGTATTCGATGAATTAAACCCACCAATTACTAGCATCAAATCTAGGTTATGTTGTACTAATTCCAACATAGCATCTTGACGTTCTTGGGTAGCATCACAGATAGTATTAAAGCTTTGGAAATGCTGATTTAACTCAATAGTTCCATACTTGTGCATCATAGTCCGCTCAAACAGCTTACCAATTTGCTCAGTCTCATCTTTGAGCATGGTGGTTTGGTTAGCAATACCTACTCTTTCTAAGTCCCTGTCAGGGTCAAATCCTGCTGAACAAGCTTTAGCAAACTTTTGCAAAAATTCCTGGCGATCGCCACCATGGAGAATGTAATCTGCAACATACTGGGCTTGTTGTAAATTGAGCACAATCAGATATTTGCCCGCAAAAGAACTAGTAGCAACTGTTTCCTCGTGCTTATATTTACCGTGAATAATGGATGTATAATTAACTTTTTTGTGCTTTTCAACTGTATTCCAAACTTTCGACACCCAAGGACAAGTTGTATCAACGATTTTACAACCTTGGTCATGGAGAATTTGCATTTCTTGAACGCTGGCTCCAAATGCTGGTAGAATCACCACATCACCAGTTTCCACCACAGAAAAATCCTTTTGACCAGCTTCTACAGGAATAAATTTGATACCCATTTCCTGCATGCGCTGATTCACAGAGGGATTATGAATGATCTCATTAGTAATCCAGATGGGTTCAGTGGGGAAATGCTGACGGGTTTCATAAGCCATGGCCACAGCGCGTTCTACACCCCAGCAAAAACCAAAGGCTTGGGCGAGGCGGATAGTCACATCGCCTTGTGTCAAAATGTAGTTGCGATCGCGAATTTCCTGAATCAAACCACTTTGATACTCAGATTGTAGCTGGGTAGTGACTTCGGCTTGGTGACCAAATCCCTTACGATTATAATTTTCCGAATGTTGGAGCGCTCGTTTAAAAGCTTTTGTATCCATTGGATTTGCAACTTAAATTACTATTTATTATGTCTAACCCTAGAATATAATTGATTTTCTAGGCAGACCTTCCATAGTGATTTTAAATCCCCAGAGGCAACAGGTGCAAAATTGGGCAGAAAAAAACCCGCCACTTCTCAGACGGGTCATGAGTCACAATCTTAATATTTATCCCCTGACATTTCAGGTGACCCGTGTCCTTCAGGAAACCCCGTAGGGGTAGTTTCTCTGAGGAATCCAGTATAGGCTTCCATACCGTGTTCGGCAATGTCTAAACCTTCTAACTCTTCCTCACGAGTTACCCGGATACCTAAAGTAGCTTTGAGTGTCAGCCAAAAGATGCTACTCAGAAGAACTGTCATCCCACCCACAGTCACAACACCAACCAGTTGAATCAAGAACTGTCCTAAACCACCCCCAGCAAATAAACCCGCTGCTGGCCCCGCACCTTCACCGTACCAGGAATAAATACCAGGACCTACAGACCACAGACCTACTGCTAGGGTTCCCCAGATACCACAAACAAGGTGAACCGAGGTAGCACCCACTGGGTCATCAATACGGATTTTATCGAATAGAGTCACTGCAAAAACTACAATTACTCCCCCAATGAAACCAATGAGTAACGCGGCGGGAACACCAACGTAGGCGCAAGAAGCTGTAATTGCTACCAATCCAGCTAAAACACCGTTGATAATCATTGATAAGTCGGGCTTACCTAAGTAAATCCAAGCTGTACCTGTAGCACCAATTGCACCTGCAGCCGCAGCCATGTTAGTTGTTACAGCTATATGGGCGATCGCATTACCATCAGCGGCCATGGTGGAACCGGGGTTAAAACCAAACCAGCCCAACCAGAGAATTAAACAGCCTAGGGTAGCAATGCTCATGTTGTGACCCGGTAAAGCCAAAACTTCGCTACCCTGATATTTACCAATCCGTGGTCCGAGAAATGCAGCTCCCATTAAAGCCGCCCAACCCCCCATGGAGTGGACGACGGTAGAACCTGCAAAGTCCCAGAAGCCAAATTGACTTAGCCAACCACCACCCCATACCCAGTGTCCGGTAATTGGGTAAGCAATACCTACCAGTAGGAGGCTGAAGATTAAGAAGTCAAGAAATTTAATTCTCTCTGCTACCGCACCAGAAACAATTGTCGCCGCAGTTCCCGCAAAGGCTAGTTGAAATAAAAACTTCGCTGCTAAAGGTACACCCGCCCAGCTCAGAGAACTGAACACACCTTTATAAGCGTCGCTTGTTAAAGGACTGTTATCTGCTCCTGAGAGGAAAAACCCCGAGGTTCCCAAGAAACTATTACCATCCCCAAACATAATACCAAAACCAATTGCCCAAAAGGCAATACTCGCTAGAGCAAATACAATTAAGTTCTTAGCTAGAACGTTAACCGCATTTTTCTGGCGACAAAAACCGGTTTCTAACATCCCGAAACCAGCATTCATAAAGAATACTAAAAATGCGGCGATCGCCACCCAAAGAGTATCTAGAGCAACCTTAAGTTCTCCTACTTCTGTTATCCCTGCATCTGGCGTTTGAGCAACTGCTACATAACCCCAGCCCAAAACAATCAAGCAAGCTAAGGGTAAACAGGCTTGCCAACTGGGACTAAGCCCCTTAACAGCTAAGTTAAATCTCTTTAACTTTGAGGTCAAGCCTGTATTTTTACCGTACTTTCTTGGAGATACTCGCCTATTTTTAATTGTCGATTTTTGTTGGTACATGAGTTTCAATGACACCCTACTTGAATGCAACAAACCATTTAGGCGCTACACATTAACGCCCAAAATAAACATTGATTTATCAAGCACAAATTGCACATAACCTAACTAGGAGTTTAGGAAACTATTGGTACACTTGTAAACATTTTTGATAATTGTATTAGGGAAATAGCATATTCTTAACCAAAAATTCTCACCTCCTTACCGGAATTTTTAATCCTTCAACATCATGTTTGGAAACCCACAATCGCCACAACTGGCAAATCTGAGGTGAAATTAACACTATAAAGCATGGATAATAGTACAAATTTAGTACCTCTGTTCCCACAAGATTAGGCATAATGAAAGTAGGTTTTGCGATCAACCTCCATCAACTCAGCCAGAAATTTGACTGATCTTCTATTTAGTTAGCCTAAAATTCTGTATCTTTAGATACTTTTTCTCTGGGCAAAAAAGAATAGTAGCAACCAGCGCCGACTACTAAATTAAATTAACCGACTCAAATTTCCTTATATCTATCAGGATGGAAACTTAAATCAAAGTATGAATTTTTATTAAAAAATATGATTATATCCTTCATAAATCAGGCTGGAGATGGCAGATCAACAAGCCAGCTATCCCTCATCCAAAGGAGAGCATTGATACTTGTATATTCTTTAGGTAAAAAAATACAGTAATATCTATATGAATGTGAAGATAATATGAAATTATCTTATACTTGATTGTTTCACTGAAGAATAACTGATATTTTACTTAGTAAATAAATTAAACTATATCTTGTCTTGGCCTTGTCTTAAGATCAGGATATGATTTTTTTTGTTACTTTTTTTACATTTATTGAGTTTGATAACATTAGCCTTATCCTCGCTTAAGACCCACCCATAAGATCATAAAATCTTCCACCTCTGGGTTTTGGCTTCAGATGAACAGGAGAGTATCGAATCTGGCATCGTGGGTAAATAGGATGAAAACCGTTCTAGTAGAGAGCGGATTATCATTTATCTGTGTAAATAATAATTTTTGAATTGCCGTCGTTAACAAAATAGGTTTTAGTTTAAGTTTTATGTTGAAACATACTGTAATCATATATCTACTACTAGTACCATTAACAACAATTTTCGGGTAACTATCTACTACACAGAAAAGCCCACCATAACAATATAGCATTATTCTCTCAAAAAAAATAAATTGATGAAATCAGGAACTGATTGATTAAGAGTAGAGTTAATAAAAATACTGCATACCTTGGCAGAAATCTTGTAACAGGATTAACACTGGAATAATAGCAATATTAGTCACAGGAACCTTAGCGGATCACATCAGTTTCTATTTGCATATATAACTTAACTTGTGTGAGGTGTTATGAAACGATTTAATTTGTTTGCTGCTACTTTCGTATGGGGTTATTGTTTGACCTCTATATGTGCGGATTTTGTCCTGGCAGGGCCAGTTCCCGTCGGCTCTCTGAGTGGGGTAACTCTGCCAGGGAGACCTACAGCCCCAGTTACGGTAACTCCCAACATCCCCCCGACTACCCCAGTTACGGTAACTCCCAACATCCCCCCGACTACCCCAGTTACGGTAAC